>DAOVUZ010000015.1 GCA_030632305.1 Dehalococcoidales bacterium
AATGACAACCAATCCTTGTTCCGTATTTATAATTATTGCCTGGTCATCTAGAATCTCATCAGGTCTAAACCCAGTATCTTCTTTAATGAAACGGGTGTCGCCAGACTCTATCGTCTCAAAATCCGTTACCATCGGAATCTCACCAGTGGTCATAATGTTATCGGTTAGTTCTGTCGGTTTTGCTGTCAGATTGAAAACGGCACCGAAGTTTTCCAACTCTTGGCGCTGGAAGGGTATACCTCCGAATCGATCCGCCTGAGAAGGGCGGATACGATACTTGAGCGCCCATACATCAGGGTGAGCGATTATCTCGACCTCACTTCTTCTAATCCTTCGTAGGACTTCTCGTAAACCACCGGTATGGTCATCATGGCTATGGCTTAGCACAATTTTATCAATACTGCTCAGGTCAATACCAAGAGTATTAGCATTATAGGTAGCTGAGATGCTTTTTCCAGTATCAAGCAGGACATTGATGGCATCCGTTTCGATAAGAATACTTAATCCCCACTCCCCTATCAGGTCACCTATACCGCCCGCATTCTCGCTCAATGTTGTGATACTAATCTTCAGTTTGACTCCTCCTAGCCATAGTTATCTACCGATTCAATGCATTGTGAGGTCAGTAATATTCATGGGGCTCACTACCGGATACTATAAGTGGGTGGCCCACCTACGTCAAGAATTGTTCCAATACGGGCTACGCAAATCGCTAGAATGTGCAATGAGGTAACAATTTAAGCTTCTGTTCAGTTTCTTCACCTAGCCGATGCTCTTTAACTTTGCCAAGCGCATTCTTTTAGCGATCGACCAAAATTTGAGGGGGCCAGCGTGTTGATTTGTGGCAGGGATTCAAGCAAAGGATTTCACAATTGGAAAGTGTATCACCCCCAATACTACTTATATGGTGGGCTTCCCAACCGAAGCGACTGTCCCTATTCCCCCTATGGCTTTTCACCAACGTTTTGTTACATCTACCAGTATGCCCGTGTGTGGTTCGTTTGCACTCGCACTTTTCACCAGACCTTCTCCATGCCTGTTGGACAACATCATCGGGAAATTCAGCTATTTTGCACCTCCCATCATAGTAGGGACAATGATTATAACACTAAAATCCAAATAACTTTCTATTGCAAACTAATGAATTGTGATATAATGCAGAAAAGGAGGCAAGGGCTTCCCGTCTTTTATCGAGGTTAAATGGGGTTCAGGTGGTCGGAGGTTCAAATCCTCTCACCCCGATTTCGATTTTTTGTTAATAAATCTGGTTAATGCTCAACCCTGTCAATCTGATACTGTAACCTGCCTGCCGGTGCTTCCACCTCCACAACTTCTCCCTGACCTTGGCCGATAATAGCTTTGCCTATGGGTGAAGCAGTGGAAATTTTGCCTCTGGTGGGGTCTACCTCTCTGGGATTGACGAGCATATAGCACAGTTTTTCACCAGAAACCATGTCATGCAAGACAACGCTATCACCAATACTTACCTTGAGTATTACATTTTGTTTCTCATCATTGATTACGGTCGCCGACTTTAGAGCTTCTTCCAGTTCCATAATCCGCCCCTCTAGATGCCCGCATTTTTCCCTAGCCGCATCTAGAGGCGCATTCTCACTAAAATCCTTATCGGCGGCGGCTCTACGCATTTCATCAATAGCTTGAAGACGCTTTTGCTTAAGAGTAGCTAACTCGGCTTCCAGCTCCACATACCCCTGCTGAGTTAAAGAGATAGTCTGTGGTAAATTTTGCTTGACCGAAGGCTGGAATTTGTTTTGTTTTTTCCTAGGTTTAAGGTGAGCGGCTAGATTAGTCTTACTCCACCCTTCTTTCTTGGCATAAACCAGGAAGGTTCGTATTAGCTCAAGTTTTTTGGTGTAATTGGTATCCGATAATGATAACCGCTCAGCATAGTTAGCTACCTCGGGAGCAGTAAGTCCAGCCAGAGGCCGCTCCCAACCATACCAGTGAACAAATCTATATACCTCCTGCTGGCTCGCCTCCTCTTCAGGTGATAAGGAGGCAAGAAAATTGCTGGCTGCCTTGCCCAAGATTAAGTTCTGACTAGTATTTTCCACCCTAGTTACCCCCGTATATTGTAAACATTAACTACATACAGGTCAATCCACTCCAGACCGAAAAGGAAACTTTATTACCTGTATAGCCTTAGCTACCGTCCTGTGCGCCATTAACCTTAATATTGCCTCACCGTGCCAGTCAAAAGATATGTCCTTAGCTTCGAGCAAAGCTTTATCAATGCCATTGGATTTTATTGTGTTAAATAACTGTTCAATCTGTCGGTCGCTCAGGCGCTCATAAAATTTTCGAGCCCAGTAGCTTATCTTCAACTCCCAGCCTAGCTTCCGCTTCCATTCTCTCTCGTAGCTAGCCAGCCCCTTAGCCGACAGGTCATCACTCTCCAGTGCTCGATGTAAATTGTTAGCTGCTATGTCAGCACACAGCAAACCGTAATAGATGCCACCACCGGTGGTTGGTTTTACCTGCCCCGCCGCAGTCCCTACCACTACCAGCCGTTCACTATGGGTTCTGGCTGGTGGTTTCAGTGGAATACCACCGTAGCTCAGCTCAGCCTCAGCTGAAACTATTTTCCCCTGAGCCAGCAGGGATGCCATTAGCTTTTTTAGATAAAGCCCTGGACTCTGGCGCGACAGTAGCCCCACCCGAGCTGTCTGAGGTGAGGTTGGCACCAGCCAGGCAAAAAACCCGGGGGCTATCTCCTGACCAAGGTAGACCTCTATCTCATCCACCCCAATCGTTTCTACCTCGGCCTGGGCTCCGATAACAAAATCACTAACCCTACCCAAACCCAGCTTCTGAGCCAGTCCTGAGCCAAAGCCAGTGGCGATAACTACTACCCTTGCCTCAAAGTTTAGTCTTTCTTCTTGATGAGTCGCCTCAACACTAACCTTATCATCTCCAACCTCTATATTGCCAACCAGACTATTTAACACATATTCCGCCCCTGCCTCCTGAGCCTGGCTGCCCATAGCCACATTAAAAGCCGCTCGGTCTATAATATAGGCCTGGGTTTCTTCTCGCCACAGCCTGAGGCACCTTCCCGAGGGCGAAAATAACCTGGCACTATTTGCCTGCCTCAGAATAACACTATCATCAATGGCGAAAGAGCTAACATAGTCTTGGCCAATAATGCCGGTGCAGCAAACCGGCTCTCCCAGTGTTCTCTTCTGCTCCAGCACTACTGCCCCATACCCTGCCTCAGCCAGCTTATACGCCACATAGCTGCCTGCTGGTCCACCACCGATAACTGCTACATCATATCGTTTCAATCTCTACCCCAGAAAAACAACCTAGTATCGTCCTACCGGATATCTATGCCCCTAATTCAGAGCGGGTGCGGAGAAACCTTATCAGGTTATCGTGGGTAACTAGCCCGATAACGTTACCCTCACTTACTACCGGCATCTGGTTTATATTATTCTCATCCATCTCTTCCAGTATGCTTAGCGCATCCTGGTCAGGGTGGGCTACTTTTACCCTGTCAAGCGACGTCATTATCTCCTGCACCTGAGTCACATCCCAATTTTGCCGAGAAACAGCTTTGATATTGTCTAATGTCAAAATCCCCTTTACCCCGTCTTCATCGGTTACCAGAAAAAAATAGCACCCGCTGGTAAAGATATACTCCTGAACCATCTGATCGATGGTAACATTTGGCGGAATTACGGGGCAGTCAGAGGTCATTACCTGTGAAGCGCTAACCTCGCGGAGGGCTTCACGCCATTGCGCCTGATGATAACTGGATGAGGCAGTATTTCTCAGGAACCAGCCGATAAAGATTAACCAAAGACCAGAAAACCACCCACCACGTAGAAGGAACATTATTGAAATGCCACCCAGAATAAACAGGTAGCCTACGCCCTGCCCTACTTGTGTGGCAATTCGGGTAGAGAGCTTATAGTTGCCAGTAAATCGCCACAGGATGGAACGGAATACACGCCCGCCATCTAAAGGAAAGCCCGGAATCAGGTTGAATACAGCCAGTATCACATTTACCAGAGCTAGCCAAGAAGTCATAGCCGCTATGGGTTCACTTATACCCCGACTAAACAGCCAGAGGAGTCCAAACAAGCCGCCCAGCACCAGGCTACAAGCCGGACCGGCGGCTGCCATTTTTAGCTCAGCGCTTGCCTTGGTTGCCTCCCTGGTTATTTGGGCGATACCACCGAAGATAAAAAGGGTGATGCTTTTTACCGGGATGCCATTAATCCTGGCAACGATGCTGTGAGCCAGCTCATGAGCTACCACGGAGGCAAAAAATAGTAAACTGGAGACTATGCCTATAATCCAGTAAGTTAACGGAGTCCAGTCAGGGTATTCAACGGGGAAGTAGTACCACGATAGCGACACATTTATCAGAACAAATACTATGAACCAGCTGTAGTGCAGTCTGAACTGTATACCAAAGAGCTTGCCCAAATTAAATGCGCTACCCATGTTCACTGAGATACTTCTAGCTGCTGCAGAACCTCTTTAGCAACCGCTGCCGCTCGCTTTCCTGAGAGGAGCATGCCACCGAAGATGGGGCCCATCCTGGGAGTGCCGCAAACAGCATTAGCCGCCATGCCAGCCACAATCAAGCCGGGATAGATTTCTCTGGTGTTTTCAAGTATCTTCCCTTCCGCCACTTCAGCCCACATTGACCTCTCCCCCATTATTCCGCCTCCCTCTGTTCTTAGCCTGCCACCAAGTTTATTCACCACTATGTGGCAGATTTCACTGGCATGACCAGTAGCATCTATTACTACCTTTGAGCGTATGGATAGGGGGTCCACATGCAGTTTAGCCAGACTAACAGCGCTCCAATTCAACACCAAGCCGGTTATCCTGTCATTTTCCCTAATCATAACATCCTCAATGCTCACCAGATTAAATATCTTGGCTCCTGCCTGAATAGCCTTAAGGCAAATAGCTGAGGATGCTTCCACAGAATCAGCAGTATAGTAGCCCGTTTCATACTCTCTAGTTCTGACATCAAATTCGTTCAGTATCGCCCTGGCTGCCTCCTGCACTACGATGGTATTGAACATCATCCCCCCGCCGGGCATACCACCACCAGGGCGGAGACTTCTCTCAAAAATGACTGTTTTAATTCCCTCTTTTGCCAGATAGTAAGCCGCAGTCATACCGGCTGGCCCGGCACCACCGATGGCTACCTCAACATCCATCGCCTTCTGGAAGTCTTTCATAAAGCTTTCGGTTATTGCTCTGGATATGGTTATATCATCAAGTTGCATCTATCTCTCCATTTTTTATTACATTAACACCTGGCCGCCTTAACCCCTAGAAATTTTTCCACTAATGCCATGGCACAGTACTGCCCACACATACTGCAGGCTGACCCGGTAGAATTATGCTTACTATGAACTTGCCGAGACCGCTCGGGGTCTAAGGACAGTCTAGCTTGCTCTTCCCAGTCGAGCTTCTTTCGTGCCATAGACATCTTCAAGTCCCACTGGCTAGCACCTTTTACTTCTTTAACTATATCACCGGCATGAGCAGCAATACGTGAGGCTATCACCCCCTGCCTCACATCCTCAGGGTCAGGCAGAGAGAGGTGTTCTGCTGGCGTGACATAGCATAGAAAATCGGTGCCGGCAGCGGCGGCAATAGCACCACCGATAGCTCCGGTGATATGGTCATACCCAGCACCAACATCAGTCACCAGTGGACCCAGCACATAGAAAGGAGCTCCCTTGCAGATAGCCTTCTGTAAGTGAACATTGGTCTCAATTTGGTTCAGGGGCAGGTGTCCCGGACCCTCAACCATTACCTGAACTCCAGCCTGCTGAGCCCGGTTTACCAGCTCCCCTAAAGTGAGCAACTCCTGTACTTGAGCCCGGTCGGTAGCATCAGCCAGGCTACCAGGGCGCATCCCATCACCAAGGCTCAGCGTCACATCAAACTCACCAGCTATTTCCAGCAAGCGGTCATACTGCTCATAAAGAGGGTTTTCGCGCTCATTATGGAGCATCCAGCCTATCAGGAAAGCACCCCCTCGAGATACAACATCAGCCACCCTTCCCTGCTGCTTAAGTTGGGCAATGGCTGACTGGGTTACGCCACAATGCACCGTTATGAAGTCAACGCCATCCCGGGCGTGTTGTTCAATGACGGCAAACAGGTCATCAATGGTCATTTTTACTATAGCGCTATGTCTATCAATCGCTTCAATCCCAGCCTGGTAAATGGGCACGGTTCCTATTGGTAACGAGCTAGAGTCAATAATAGCCCGCCGAATAGCCGATATATCACCACCGGTTGATAAATCCATAACGGCATCTGCTCCTGCGTCAATAGCCACCCGCAGCTTTTCCAGTTCGGTAGCAATATCGCCAAAGTCGGAAGAGGTGCCGATATTAGCATTGATCTTGGTGCGTAGCCCGCGACCTATCCCACAAGGAGCAAGATTTACATGTTTGATATTAGCCGGAACTACTATCGTTCCTTCAGCCACGCCCTGCCGGACAAATTCAGCGTCTATGCCCTCATGCTGAGCCACTGCCACCATTTGTGGTGAAGTATTACCTTCCCTTGCCAATTCCAGTTGAGTCATGTCCACCTCCCCAAAAAATAAAACCAAGGGTTTCGGCTATCAATCTAAGACCCCTGGTCCAAGCTACTGCCGCTTCCCTACGCTCGCGTTATCGAGATCAGGTTCACAGGGTTGGCATCAAACTACCTCTCAGCCTTTGAGCACCCCTAGCGGTTAACCCGATTAAATTTATATTAAATATAGCACAGGCTTATCTAAAATGCAATGTTCCAGTTACTCACGCCTGTTCAGTGGCGTTTGCCGAGCTATTTTATGGCATACTCCTGCTATCTGTAGCTTATACCTCTTTTCTACTGCTCCCAATTCACAAAAGCTAGAATAATAAGGCCCACAATATTTAAAGCCGCAAATGTTAGGGTGGCAATGGTTCCCCAATCCAAAATAAACTCATTGGATAGAAGACCAAGAGTGCCGATTATGAGCAAAATAAAAGCACTCCATTTAGCGACTTCGTCCATTGACATATACCTCATTATAATTACTTTAATAGAATATACTACTATTAAGATATACCATCAACCTTCGCCTGTTTACAGCAACAATGATATAATTCTATATATGGAAAAGCTTAACATCGGGGCTAAAAAATTAGGGTTACACCTTACTCCAGGTCAGCTCAAGCAGTTCCACCTCTATTACCAGGAGCTGGTGGGCTGGAACAAACGAGTGAACCTTACTGCCATAACCGACTATGAGGATGTGCAGATAAAGCATTTCCTTGATTCTCTTACCGTGACTATGGCCTGGCAGCAACCAGTAGTTGATACCAAGTTCCGCCTTATTGATGTTGGCACCGGTGCCGGTATACCGGGTTTAGCCCTTAAGATTCTTTTTCCCGATATAAGATTGGTGCTGCTTGATTCCACCGCTAAAAAGGCAGCCTTTCTACGCCACCTTAAAAGTGAACTGGGGCTGGATAATGTTGAAATTGTAGTTGGTCGGGCTGAGGAAATTGCCCACCAGGCTCAATACCGGGAGCAGTTTGACATGGTGCTTTCCCGAGGTGTCGCCCTGCTACCAACTCTTGTTGAATTAACCCTACCCTTTTGCACTATTGGCGGTAGCTTCACTGCCCAGAAAAAGGGGGCTATTGACCTGGAATTGAGCCAGGCAAGTAAGGCAATTAGCCTGTTGGGTGGGAGCTTACGAGAGGTAAGAAAGATTGACCTGGAAGAGTTTACTGATGAGAGATGGCTGGTAGTAATCGATAAGGTATTATCAACACCCCAGCAATACCCCCGCCGCCCGGGAATGCCGGCAAAGAGGCCAATAGTATAACACACTACTATCTTATTTTATTTTGTAACCCTATCCCCTTCCCCCTATCAAGGGGAAGGGGATAGGTATTTCTTTAGAGGGGCTATGCCCCTCTAAAACTCCCTTTGATTACTACTCAAGGATAAGAAAAGTCAAAGAGGGGCGAAGCCCCTCTTTTTAATATCCTTCCCCTCATGCAAGGAAGATGATCCTATCATGGAGAGGGGGATAAAGGGGGTGAGGTAGACAAAGAAGTTGATAAACAATCTAAACAATAGTAAAATATATTTATGAAGAGTTATGGGCTTGGAGCAGAGTGAGGAGGAAGAGATGGAAACAGGAACCTGGAAGGTTAAAGCCGGGCTAGCTCAGATGCTAAAAGGCGGGGTGATTATGGATGTAATCAACGCCGAGCAAGCCAAGATTGCCCAGGAGGCTGGCGCCTGTGCGGTGATGGCACTGGAGAGAGTGCCTGCCGATATTCGAGCTGATGGTGGTGTGGCTCGTATGGCTGACCCAACCATTATTGAAGCTATTATGAAAGCGGTTTCCATACCGGTAATGGCTAAGTGCCGTATCGGTCACTTTGTGGAGGCTCAAGCGCTGCAAGCCCTCGGCGTAGATTTTATAGATGAGTCTGAAGTGCTTACCCCGGCTGACGAAAGCCACCATATCTGGAAGCATGACTTTAAAGTCCCCTTTGTCTGTGGTTGCCGTGACCTGGGCGAAGCCCTGCGCCGTATCGGCGAAGGGGCAGCTATGATTAGAACCAAAGGCGAAGCTGGCACCGGTAATATTGTCGAAGCAGTGAGACATATGCGGGCGGTAATGGATGGCATCCACAAACTGGCAAACACATCTCAGGACGAGCTGATGGCACTGGCTAAGGAAATGGGGGCACCCTTTGAACTGGTAGCCGAGATACATAAAGCAGGGATACTACCGGTGGTTAATTTTGCCGCTGGCGGGGTGGCTACTCCAGCCGATGCTGCCCTGATGATGCAGCTAGGCGCCGAAGGTGTCTTTGTTGGATCAGGTATATTTAAGTCCAGCAACCCCGAGGTTAGAGCCAGGGCTATTGTTAAGGCAACAACCCATTTTCAAGACCCAGAAATAATCGCTGAGGTCTCCAAAAACCTGGGCGAAGCCATGTCAGGGTTAGATATAAAGCAAATCCCAACTGAGGAACTACTGGCACCCCGAGGGTGGTAGCATGAAAATAGGTGTCCTTGCCTCGCAAGGAGCCTTTGCCGAGCATATAGCTATACTGCACCAGCTGAAGGTAGAGGCTTTGCCCATCCGCTTGCCCCGAGAACTTAACGGGCTGGATGGGATAATCATTCCTGGCGGAGAGAGTAGCTCTATCAGCAAGTTAATGCTAGATTACCACCTGATGAATGAGGTAAGAAATCTAGCTGAGGATGGGCTACCGATACTTGGAACCTGCGCTGGTATGGTACTTCTAGCCAGCAAGGTCTCAGACTTAGATATAGAACCTCTGGGAGCGATGGACATAACAGTTAGACGCAATGCCTTTGGCAGGCAAATAGATAGCTTTGAGGCTGAGTTGTCAATGCCAGTACTAGGCGAGAAGCCCTTCCCCGGTATATTCATTAGAGCCCCATTAATTGAGCAGGCAAATAGTGAAGTAGAAATACTAGCCAGGTTAAATGGTGGCACTGCCGTCGCCGCCAGACAAGGGAAGCTATTAGCTTCTGCTTTTCACCCCGAGTTGACTGACGACCTGAGATTTCACCAGTATTTTATAGATATTGTGACCGGGAACCGCAAAGTTGGCTTAGAGTAAGCATACTTGGAGGGACTTTTGCAAAAGGTAATCACCGATGACCTTGACGCTTTGCTTGATATTCTACCGCCACATATTCGCCAGCCGTTATGTCAACAAAAGGATAGTCGTGAAGTTCTAGAAATAGTCCTTGACCTGGGTCGCCCCACTGAAGCTCGTTTTCCTCAGAGGGAAGTAGTTCTTGACCCCAAAGAAGTCAGCGAGGAGGACATTGAGCATATAGTCTCTCGTATCAGTAGCTTCGGAGATGACAACCGTGCCGGGATTGAACGCACCTTGCATCGTATCTCGGCTATCCGCAACCG
>DAOVUZ010000009.1 GCA_030632305.1 Dehalococcoidales bacterium
AAGCAGAAGCGAAACCTGTGGAAGCAGAAGCGAAACCTGTGGAAGCAGAAGTGAAACCTGCAAAACCGAAAACGAAGCGTACTAAACCGGCAGCCAGTAGGAGCGCAAAGACAAAGCCCTCTGCTCCTGTTGAAGCAGAAGCGAAACCTGTGGAAGCAGAAGCGAAACCTGCAAAACCGAAAACGAAGCGTACTAAACCGGCAGCCAGTAGGAGCGCAAAGACAAAGCCCTCTGCTCCTGTTGAAAAAGTGGAAAAAGAGGAGACGGATGCTACAACCAAAGCGAGTGAAATACCGCAAGAGTCATAAAGGAAGCCTTCGGGGCAGAGCCCATGCGGGGAATACCATTGTTTTTGGTGATTTTGGTTTACAGGCGCTAGAGGCTGCCTGGATTACCAGCCGACAAATTGAAGCGGCGCGGCGGGCTATTACTCACCACATTCGCCGTGGTGGTAATATCTGGATCCGTATCTTCCCTGATAAACCGGTTACCAAGAAACCAGCTGAGACCCGTATGGGTGGGGGTAAGGGTCCCCACGACCACTGGGCAAGTGGGGTTAAAGCAGGAAGAGTTTTGTTCGAAATGGGGGGTGTTAGTGAGGAAACAGCTAAAGAGGCGATGCGCCTGGCTTCACACAAGCTCCCAATAGAAACTAAATTTGTAGTAAGAGAAACTGGCGTCGCCGTTGGCACTGATTCAGTAAGTAAGGAGCAAGCTCAAGTTGAAGATTGAGGAAATTCGCGCTCTCGGCAGTGATGAATTGCTAAAGCAACTGGAGGAAGCTCATCAAGAACTTTTTAACCTTCGCTTTCGCCTGACTACTAGGCAATTGGTAAACTACCGCGAAATTCCGAGGGTTAAAAAGAAGATTGCCCGACTGAAAACTATAATTAGGGAGAAGGAGCTAGGTATCCGCTAAGATAGTATTGAGTTATGGAAAAGAAGCATAAAACTAGAGCTGGGCGTGTCGTCAGTAATAGGATGGATAAGACAGTAGTCGTGGCTGTAGAAACACCCAAGCACCACAAGCTATATAAAAAGACTATCAGGCGAGTGGTTAAGTATAAAGCCCACGATGAGAATAATGAGTGTCGGCAAGGGGATATGGTAAGGATTATAGAAACCCGTCCCCTGTCGAGGCAGAAGCGGTGGCGCGTAGCCAAGATAATAACCAAGGAAGAAGTAGCTGAGGTTCAACCTAAGGAAATAGCCTGAAATCAGCTTTTGGGACAGAATGGTATGATTCAAACCAATACCAGACTCAAGGTGGCAGATAATACCGGCGCCCGGCAGCTTATGTGTATTGGCGTGTTAGGCGGCACAGGGAAGAGATATGCTCGGGTAGGTGATATTATTGTGGCTTCGGTAAAAAAAGCAACCCCGGAGGCAGTGGTAAAGAAGGGAGATGTGGTCAGGGCAGTTATCATTCGCTGCGCCCAGCCATATCGGCGTTTCGATGGCTCTCACATTAGGTTTGATGAGAATGCTGCCGTGATTCTTACCGATAAGAATAATCCTAAAGGAAGCCGAATTTTTGGACCGGTAGCTAGGGAGCTTAGAGAAAAGAACTTCACCAAGATTGTCTCGCTAGCACCTGAGGTTTTGTGAGGTTAATGAGCTTGGATATTAGAAAGAACGATACTGTGCTGGTTATCGCCGGTAAGGATAAAGGCAAAACGGGTAAGGTGCGCTTTGCTTACCCCATGGATAGACGGTTACTGGTTGAAGGCATCAACTTTATCAAAAGGCATACCAGGGCAAGTGGGACAGTTAGGCAGGCAGGTATAATCGAGCGGGAGGCACCAATTCAGGTGTCCAATGTTATGCTACTTTGCAGCCGGTGTAATCATCCTACCCGTATCGGTTTCCGCTCTTTAACCGATGGTAACAAGGTTCGGATTTGCCGCTCTTGCCATGAGGTAATTGACTAAATGTCACAATTAAAGGAAAAATACAAAAAAGAGGTTATCCCCGACTTAGTGGAGCACTATGGTTATAAAAATATAATGCAGGCACCGCGCCTGGACAAGATTGTACTTAATATTGGCTTGGGCGAAGCGGTCCAGAATGCCAAGGCGCTGGAGGCGGCTGAGAAAGATTTGGTGGCAATTTCGGGACAACACCCGGTAGTGACCCGGGCCAAGAAGTCTATTGCTTCCTTTAGATTAAGGACAGGGATGCCCATCGGGTTAAAGGTAACTTTGCGCGGGGAGCGGATGTATGACTTTTTCGACAAGCTGGTAAACGCTGTCTTACCCCGCATCCGTGAGTTTCAAGGAGTTCCCCCCAACTCCTTTGATGGCAGGGGGAACTACACCTTGGGGTTCAATGAGCAAATTGTCTTTCCTGAAGTAGATTACGATAAGATAGACAAGGTACGAGGACTAGAAGTATCAATTATTACTACAACTACCACCGATGAGGAGGGCAGGCACCTGCTGGAATCATTGGGTATGCCCTTCGCCAAGGATTAAAGTGAGGTATGGATGGCTAAGAGGTCAAAAATCGTAAAGTCAGAACGACCTGCCAAATACAAGGTGCAGCAGCATAACCGGTGCTATTTGTGTGGCCGCCCTCGCGCTTATATTCGTAAGTTCGGCTTGTGCCGTATTTGTTTTCGTAAACTGGCCCTTGACGGACAAATTCCTGGGGTGACAAAATCAAGCTGGTAACTAGATATCACCGAATAAGTATAGACTAAGGAGGTAGGGGTGACCATCTCTGATCCGATAGCCGATATGTTAACCCGAATACGCAATGCTACTATGGCAAGGCATGATTTCGTGCTGGTACCATCATCGCGGATGAAGCTGTCTATTGCTAGAATCCTCAAAGGGAAAGGGTTTATTAGTGATTATGAGGTGCTCAAGGGCAAACCACACCGGGTAATCAAGATTTACCTCAAATATAGTGATAATAATCAGCCAGTCCTTTCCGGATTGGAGCGGGTAAGTAAGCCGGGACTAAGGGTATATGTCCAGCGCAAAGAAATTCCCAAGGTTTATGGCGGCTTGGGTATTGCTATTGTGTCAACACCTAAGGGGGTAATGACCGGGCACCAAGCCTGGCACCAGGGGCTCGGCGGTGAACTTTTATGTTATATATGGTAACTAACTCTCGGGGTAATATATATGTCTAGAGTAGGGCGGATGCCAATAACTGTACCACCAGGGGTAGTGGTGAATATTAAACAGGATAAGGTTACGATAAGCGGACCCCGAGGGGAGCTTCATCGCCGTCTCAATGCTGATATGTCCATTACTCTGGAGAACAATAGCCTGAAAGTGTCGCGACCCAGTGATAGCAAGGTGCATCGTTCCTTACACGGGCTGACACGGACTCTCTTGGCTAATATGGTAGAGGGGGTAACTAACGGCTTTGAGAAAAGTCTTGAAATAGTAGGTGTTGGTTACCGAACAGAAAAAAAGGGGGATAATCTGGTAATTCATATCGGGTATTCTCGCCCGGTGGAGGTATCACCGTTACCAGGCGTGTCCCTGATTGTAGAGAGTGCAAATCGGATTAAGGTTACCGGTATTAATAAGGAAGTGGTTGGCGAGATGGCAGCTAAGATTCGGGCTATTCGTCCTCCTGACACCTATAAAGGTAAGGGAATCAGATACGCTGGGGAGCTAGTTCACCTTAAAGCAGGCAAGGCAGGTAAAGCCATAGGTAAGAAAGAATGATGGGAAAAAGTGAGCCAAGGATAGCCCGTCACCGAAGGCACCACCGAGTCCGAGCCAAAGTGGGGGGTACAACCTTAAGACCCCGTTTGTGTGTTTTCCGTAGCTTAAACCATATTTACGCTCAGGTTATTGATGATTATCAAGGGCATACCCTAACCTCTGCTTCAACCCTTGACCCAGAGACAAAAGGTGAGGTAGAGGGCAAAGCAAAGGGAGCTAAGGCAGCGCTTATCGGCTCTTTAATAGCTAAGCGGGCAATCAGTAAAGGAATAAATCAGGTAGTTTTCGACCGTGGTGGATATAAGTATCACGGTAGGGTTAAAGCCCTAGCTGAGGCAGCTCGGCAGGGAGGATTAAAATTTTAAGGGGATGGTTTTAAGATAGGTGAAAGAACCACTAAGCAAGATAGACCCAACAGAACTGGCACTAAATGACAAGCTGATCTATATTAATCGGGTAGCCAAGGTGATGAAAGGGGGAAGACGCCTCAGTTTCAGTGCCTTGGTGGTAACCGGGGATGGTAATGGATATGTAGGTATTGGCGTTGGCAAGGCTAACGAGGTGCCAGAGGCGATTAGCAAGGGTGGTGCTATTGCCAAGAAAAATTTGATTAAAGTACCACTAACCGGGACTACTATTCCCTATGAAATAAGGGTTAAATTTGGAGCAACCAAGGTCTTACTGAAACCAGCAGCACCTGGCACCGGCATTATTGCTGGAGGTAGTATCCGGGCTGTTCTCGAAGTAACCGGAATTAAGGATATTCTGACTAAATCATTGGGTAGTTCTAACCGCATCAATATGGCTAAGGCGGCAATAATTGCCCTTAGCCAGCTTAAGGAGCCAAAAGAGGAGTTAGCCAAACGCGAGGAGCCAGCCCCTAATGTTGACGAGGCGGTAACCAGTGGCTAAGCTGCGTATCACCTGGGTTAAAAGCAGTATTGGCTATGCCAAGGTTCAGAAGAGGGTATTAAAGGCTCTCGGCTTTAACCGACTAAACCAGACTGTTACCCATGATGACTGCGCCTCAATTCAAGGTATGATTAACAAGGTGAAACACCTGGTTAAGGTGGAGAAGGAAAGCTTATGAGGCAGGATGAACTCTCCCCAGCCCCTGGCTCCAGGCGAGGTAGGAAGCGAGTGGGGCGGGGGGACGGCAGTGGACATGGCACCTATTCAGGGCGGGGTTGTAAAGGCCAGAAGTGCCGTTCTGGCTATAAAACGCGTCCTGGCTTTGAAGGCGGCCAGTTGCCTTTAATCAAGCGCTTGCCGCAAAAGCGTGGCTTTGTCAATATTTTTAGAACGGAGTACAGCATAATTAATATAAATAGACTTAATATCTTTGCGTCTGGTAGCGAGGTAACACCAGAGAAATTGGTAGCCGCCGGGGTGATAAAATCTCTGCGGCACCCAATTAAGATTCTGGCTCAGGGTGACATTAATCATCCCCTTCTAGTAAAGGCAAATAAGTTCTCAGTTGCGGCTAAAGCCAAGATTGAGGCTGCCGGGGGCAAAGTGGAGGAGGTTGGGTGTGGGACAAAGACAAGCTAGGCCGCGACTTCTTCAGGCAATGCTTGACGCCTTCACTCTACCTGACCTAAGGCGTCGAATTCTCATTACCGTAGGCCTCCTGGTAGTATTCCGCTTTGTGGCTCATGTGCCTCTTCCCGGGGTCGACGCTGATGCCCTACGAGAGCTATTCCAGAATGTCCCGATACTGGGTATGCTTGACCTGTTCAGCGGTGGTGCCATGAGAAACTTGAGTGTAGCCGCTATGGGGGTTTATCCCTATATAACGGCTTCAATTATCATGATGCTACTGGTGCCTATTATTCCAAAACTGCAAGCCATTTCCCGGGAAGGGGAAGCTGGTCAACACCGGATTAATCGGATTACCCACTGGTTGGTCGTGCCCTTGGCTGGCCTCCAGGGTTATGGACAACTAGTCTTTCTTCAGCGTGAGGATATTGTTAGTAGTGCTGCTCTACTGCCAACCATAGCCATGGTGGTATCAATGATAGCCGGCACCATGTTCTGTGTCTGGCTGGGTGAACTTATTACCGAATACGGTATTGGTAATGGTATATCTATCATAATCTTTGGCGGTATTGTGGCTGGCTTACCTGAGATTATCGGTCGTGGTTTTCTGGCTGGAGAGCAGCAGCTTTGGGGTTTATTCTTTTACGTTCTCATAGCCCTGGCTACGATAGCGCTAATCGTTATCTTTACCGAGGCACACCGCCGCATTCCGGTTCAATATGCCCGCAGTGTCTTTCGCGGTGGTCGTATGCTCAAACAAACAGGCTCAACTCATATTCCACTGCGGGTAAACACGGCAGGAATGATTCCCCTTATCTTTGCTATGTCTATAGTAATGTTCCCTGGCATGATAGCCAGCTACTTTGCCAATCCAACCGGGGCTGACCCCAACTTTGCCAATACTATTATGAATCTATTTGACCCGGCGGCAGCACTGCCTCTAGGTCTATTCTACTGGGGAGTCTATTTTCTGCTGGTGATTGGCTTTGCCTTCTTTTATACTATGGTGATTTTTCAGCAGCAGAATTTGCCCAGCGTCCTGCAGCAGCAGGGGGGATTTATCCCCGGGATTCGACCAGGGCGTCTCACCGCTAACTATCTCAACCATGTTATTAGCCGTATTACCTGGGCTGGGGCTTTATTTCTAGCGGTAGTGGCGATAATACCTTTCCTCGCTCGAGAGATTACCGATGTTCAGGTGCTACAGCTATCCAGCATGGGTTTACTGATTGTGGTTGGTGTTGCTTTGGATACCATGAAGCAGCTAGAGGCACAGCTAGTGATGCGGCGCTATGAAGGCTTTATCAAATAGGAGTAAAAGGTGTATATTATCTTTCTGGGGGCTCCCGGGGCAGGCAAAGGAACACAAGCAGCTACTCTGGCTCGGGAGTTGAATCTGGTGCACATTGCTTCTGGCGACCTGTTTCGGCAGGCACTAGAGCAAGAGACTGAGTTAGGAATACAGGCTAAGTCCTATATGGAAAAGGGGATGTTAGTTCCTGATGAGATAACAATACGAATGGTTTTAGAGCGTTTATCTACTCCAGATTGTGAATCCGGGGCAATTCTTGACGGTTTCCCCAGGAATCTTAAACAGGCTGAGACATTGGACCAAGCTTTAGTCCAGCAGGCTAAGGCTATAGATAAGGTGGTATATATCAAGGTCAGTGACAAGGAGCTGCTAAGACGGCTCAGTGAGCGATGGGTTTGCCCTAGTTGCCAGGCACCGTACCACACTACAGACTCTCCTCCCCGGGTTCGGGGCAGGTGTGACCGGTGTGACAGTGAGCTACAAAAGCGCCCTGATGATACTGCTGAAGCCATTAAGAAGCGACTGGAGGTCTATTTTGCTCAGACTGCCCCCCTTATTGATTACTATTGCCAGACAGGCAAGCTGCTAGAAGTAGATGGAGAGGGGAGTGTAGACGAGGTAAGGAGGAGGGTGGTTTCAGCCCTTCATCATGGAGAACTTGCCTACCCGAGGCTATAATGAGTATAATGATTAAATCCAACCAGGAGATTGCTGCTATGCGGCAAGCAGGTAGAATTCTGGCAACCGTACTGGAGACGCTTAAGTCACAGGTAAGACCGGGGATGAAAACCAAGGAGCTGGACATTATCACAACTAAAGAACTGGAAAAGCTAGGAGCTAAGCCTTCATTCAAAGGATACCGAGGATTTCCAGCTAATCTCTGTGTATCAGTAAATGATGAGATAGTGCATGGGATTCCGGGAGAGCGGGTTTTGCACCAGGGTGATATCGTATCCCTTGACCTGGGAACGATTGTTATGGGTTTCCAGGGTGATGCTGCAGTGACCGTACCTGTCGGAAAGGTAAACTCAGCAGCTAAACATCTCATGGAAACTACCAAGGGTGCTCTGGAAGCAGGGATTAGAGCTGCTCGTCCCGGGGCGAGATTGGGGGATATTTCTGCCGCTATTCAAGATTATGCAGAGGAAAAAAATGGCTATCGGGTAGTGCGTGAGTATACCGGTCATGGCATTGGCCGGGAGATGCATGAGGAACCTCAAATACCTAACTTTGGTTCACCAGGCTCAGGACCAGTTCTAAAAAAGGGCATGACTCTTGCCCTCGAACCTATGGTGAATACTGGTGGCTGTAGCACCCGGCTTGCTGATGACCACTGGACAGTACTTACCGCTGATGGGAGCCTTTCAGCACATTTTGAACACACCATTTTAATTACCGATGCTGAACCAGAGATACTAACTACTATAGAAACAGGGAGTTTATGTCAAAGAAAGAGGTTATCGAGGTCGAGGGGACAGTAGTGGAGCCCCTACCTAATGCTATGTTTCGTGTCGAGTTGCCTAACGGGCATAAGGTACTGGCTCACATTTCAGGTAAGATAAGATTACATTATATTAAAATCTTACCTGGTGACAGGGTGTTGATAGAGCTTTCTCCCTATGACCTGAGTCGAGGCAGGATTATCTATCGGTTTATTTAGTGAGGGTTCATTATGAAAGTCAAAGCTTCAGTTAAAGTTAGATGTGAAAAGTGTAAGGTGGTGAAGCGGCGAGGGGTAGTCAGGATTATTTGTTCTAACCCCAAGCATAAGCAGAGGCAGGGCTAATTTTCCGCGGACAAGGAGGGAATAGATGGCACGTATAGCCGGGGTGGATATACCCAGAAATAAGCAAGTTTGGGTTTCGTTGCAGTATATCTATGGCATCGGCCCTACCTTGAGCCAGAGGATTCTAGCTCAGACCAGCATTAACCCTGATACCAGGGTGGATAACCTTACCGATGACGAGGTTAATCGCCTCCGAGACCTTATCAGTCACGAGTATAGGGTCGAGGGTGAACTTAGAAAAGAGGTTAACCTTAACATCAAACGTCTCATTGAGATTGGCTGCTATCGGGGTATCAGACATCGTCATAACTTACCGGTGAGGGGACAACGAACCCGAACCAATGCTCGTGCCAGGCGTGGTCCTCGTAAAACAGTAGCTGGTAGAGGGCAAAGGCGTGGTACAGCCAAGAAGTAATTAAGTCTATATAGTTGAGTAGGAGGGTAGAATGCCACAGAAGAAGCGAACTAGAGTAAAAAGGCGGGAACGAAAGTCTATCCCGGCAGGGAAAGCCTACATCCAATCCACCTTTAATAATACTATAGTCACTCTTACCGACCCCCAGGGGAATGTTATCGCTTGGGGAAGTTCAGGGACGGCTGGGTTCAAGGGTTCGCGCAAAGGCACTCCCTACGCTGCGCAACTAGCAGCTCGTGATGCGGCACGCAGAGCTATGGAGCATGGCTTACGCCAAGTAGAAGTCTATGTTAAAGGACCAGGCAGTGGGCGTGAGGCAGCTATCCGTTCTCTTCAGAGTTCCGGGCTTTACATTACTGGTATTAGGGATGTGACCCCTGTCCCACATAATGGTTGTCGTCCACCTAAAAAAAGGCGGGTGTAAAACAGAGAAATGGCAAGATATACAGCATCAGTTTGTCGATTATGTCGCCGTAGCGGTGAGAAGCTAGCACTTAAAGGAAGTCGGTGCCTTACTCCCAAATGTGCACTGGATAGGCGGGGTAAACCACAGGGACGGCAGGGCAGTCGGCGTAGAATCTCCGACCGTGCCGTGCAACTTCGGGAGAAGCAAAAAGCCCGCTATACCTATGGGCTTCTAGAGAGGCAATTTAGACGACTTTTTACTCAAGCTGAAAAACAGACAGGTATAACCGGGGAAAATCTACTCGTGCTGCTGGAGAGGCGGCTCGATAATGTAGTATATCGTCTAGGCTTCGCTGACTCTCGCTCTCAAGCTCGCCAGTTAGTTCAACATGGTCATATTATGCTCAACGGGCATAAGACTGATATACCTTCTTGTCTGGTCAAAGAAGGCGATACCATTACTTGGAAGGAGATAAGCACCAAAACTGAATATTATAAACAACTGGCTCAGAACATTGAGAGTAAGTCTGTCTTGAGCTGGTTGAGTCTGGATAAGCAGAACCTTGTTGGTCAAGTTTTGTCTCTACCTACCCCTGATGACATTGATGCTAAATTTGACGGAAAGACTATAGTCGAATACTACTCACGATAAGTTAACGGAGGTATCACCTTGTCTCATTTAGTCACACCCAGGATTGAGTGTGTTGAAAGCAGGGAAAACTTTGGACGCTTTGTTGCCGAGCCACTGGAAAAGGGCTTTGGAGTTACTCTGGGTAATGCTTTGCGGCGAGTGCTGCTTAGCTATCTTCCCGGGGCAGCAGTGACTCGGGTTAAGATTGAGGGAATTCAACACGAATTCGCCATCATTCCTTATGTAAAGGAGGATACCACAGAGTTTCTACTTAATGTTAAGGCATTAAGATTAAAACCCATTTCCGGTCAGCCAAGTAAGTTAACCCTGGAGGTAGAAGGAGAAAGACAGGTTTGTGCTGCTGACATTAAGCCCTCCGCTGACTTTGAAATTGCTAACCCTGAGCTTTATCTAGCTACCTTAGATTCGTCTGAAGCCAGACTCTATGTAGAGCTTGACGTTGAATTGGCTGAGGGCTATCGGCTGGCTGAGTCCGACGATAATCTGCCTCTAGGAACGATCCCAGTGGATGCTATCTTTACTCCCGTACGCAACGTTAATTTTACCGTTGAGCCAACTCATATTGGTCGAGAGACTAGCCGCGAGCGGCTATATCTGGAGGTGTGGACAGACGGCACTATGTCACCCGTAGACGCAATTAGCCATAGTGCCAGTATTCTAGTAGAACAACTGTCTGCGTTTGTCAATTACGCCAAGATTTCTCAGATAGAGGAGGAGAAAGAGTTCGTTCGCTTATCCATCCCTGAGGAAAAATATAATATGCCTGTGGAGCAGCTTAACCTCTCAGTGCGTACCATGAATTGCTTAAGGCGCGGCGGCCTCACCACCGTAGGGGAAGTTATAACTAAAGGGGAGAAGGAGTTGCTTTCGTTACGGAATTTTGGACAGAAGTCCATGGGAGAGATAGAGGAACGTCTGAAGGCATTAGGCCTGTCTCTCACCCCTCAGGTTGAAGAGAGGACAGAGCATGAGGCATAAAGTAGCAGGGAGAAAATTAGGCAGGTCTTCAAGTCACAGGAGGGCGATGTATCGTAACCTGGTGACCGACCTTTTGGGCTATGAGAAGATTACTACTACCGAGGCTAAGGCTAAGGAGGTGCGCAGCCTGGCTGAGAAAATGATTACGCTGGGTAAGAAGAGCGGACTTCACCCCCGTCGTCAGGCACTATCATTTATTTTAGATAAAAAAGTGACTGATAAGGTATTTACTGAGCTCGCCCCAAGATATGCTGAGCGCCTTAGTGGATATACTCGTATCACCAAGTTAGGACCTAGATTGGGTGATGGGGCAGCTATGGTTCAGCTCGAGTTGGTAAAGTAATGACATCTACCTGCTGCTGGCTTGGAACTAAGGAATCCAGCTTGACAACAACTAAGATTGTGCTAATCATGGAATACGATGGCACACACTATTACGGCTTCCAATTGCAGCCCAATCTGCCTACTATTCAAGGAGAGACAGAAAAAGCCCTGCGGAAGCTTACCGGGGAAAGGAGGCGAGTGATAGCGGCCAGCCGAACTGATGCTGGGGTTCATGCCAAAGGACAGACGGTTATCTTCAGGACCAGCTCGTCTCTCCCTGTGCCAACATTTATTAACGGGCTAAACTACTATTTACCAAAGGATATTGCGGTTAAGGCAGCGCACAGAGCCAGCGATTCTTTTAACGTTAGGCGTGATGCTCTTAGCCGAGAATATAATTACTATATATTAAATAGTCGGACTCGGTCTCCAATCAGGCGAGGCTTTGCTTACCCTGTTGCCGAACCTCTCGATATTGAAATTATGAATCAGGCGTGTCAGGCTCTTATCGGCGAGCATGACTTCGCCTCATTTACTACCGGTATCACGGCTGGAATAAAGAGCACGGTACGCAGGGTGTATCGGGCAGAAACGGAGAAAAACGGGGAATTGGCTGTTTTCAATATGGTAGCTAACTCCTTCCTAACTCACCAGGTACGCAATACAGTAGGCGCTTTAATCAAAGTCGGCCTGGGTAGAATGTCAGTTGATGAGTTTCGTAGTATAGTTGAGGCCAAAAAACCGGGACTGGCGGGACCAACTGCTCCTGCCTGTGGGCTGTGCCTTATGCAAAGAAATTATCCACGCCCCCTCGGAGAGATATGATGAAAACCTATAGCACCAAGGCATCTGATATTGAGCGGCAGTGGCATGTTATTGATGCCTCGGGTAAAGTTTTAGGCAAGCTAGCCACTCAGGTCGCCAGCTTACTTATGGGTAAGCATAAACCCATATTCAGTCCTAATCTGGATACGGGCGATTTTGTCGTTGTTACCAACGCGGATAAGGTTCAGGTTACCGGCAACAAGACCAAGCAGAAACTCTATTACAGGCATTCAGGCTATCCCCGTGGACTTAAAAGCATCACTTTAGAGGAAATGATGCAGACTCACCCTACGCGGGTGATTGAGCATGCTGTCAAGGGTATGTTGCCTCACA
>DAOVUZ010000018.1 GCA_030632305.1 Dehalococcoidales bacterium
GGCAATAGTATCTGGCTTTACGGGATGCACATGAAGACTGCCGGCTTCAAAAGCATTGACAATAGGTGAGCTGCCGGCAGCCTGAGTAAGATACATGTGGGTATTAACCGGCTCAATTAGACCCAGGAGGGACAGTTCTTCCAGCCCCTGCCATATTCGGGTAAAGCTGAGCCCCGAGGCAGCTGGAGCCACCACGCAGTCGGGGGCACGCCACCCCAGTTGCTCCGCTACCTCATAGCCTAAGGTCTTACTCCCATCGGCATAGTAGGGTCGGAGATTGATGTTGATGAAACCCCAGTTATGCCTTTCTACCAGCCGAGCACAGAGGCGGTTGACATCGTCATAGCTTCCATCAACAGTAACCAGAACCGGGTTATAGATTGCTGCCCCTACCAGCTTACCCGATTCTACATTAGAGGGAACGAAAACATAAGCCTTCATATTCGCCTTGGCGGCGTGGGCGGCAACACTGGCCGCCAGATTTCCAGTTGAGGCACAGGCTACGGTATCAAACCCGAATTCCCGTGCCTTGGTGACGGCAACCGAGACTGGCCTATCCTTGAACGAGTATGTGGGATTAAGACAGTCGTTTTTGATATAGAGTTCATCGAGCCCCAGTTCCCGCCCCAGCCTGTCAGCTTTGGTAAGAGGAGTAAAACCAGCGCCAATATCCACCACCTCCCCTTCTACCGAAAGCAGATCTACATAGCGCCACATACTCGGCGGTCCTGCAGCCAGCTTTTCCCGACTTACGGCTCCAGCCATAGCCTTGTAGTCATAGCTGACCTCCAACGGGCTAAGGCAAAAATCACACAGGCTGAGAGCCTGCACAGGATACTCCTGCCCGCATTTTCGACAACGCAACGCTCTGGCATAAGACATATTGCACTCCTTCAACCAGGCTCCAGCGCCTGACCTAAATCCTCAATCAAATCATCAATGTTTTCCAATCCCACCGATAACCGGATTAGCTCATCGGTGATTCCCACCTTTTCCCTGTAATCCTTGGGCATCGAGGCATGGCTCATGGTAGCCGGGTGCTCAGCAAGGGAGGCAACACCACCAAGCGATTCTGCCAGAGAAAAGACTTTAATTCGTCTTAGAAAGCTATTGACCGCCTCAATCCCCTCTTTTAATTCAAATGAGACCACCCCACCGAACCCCATCATCTGCCTTTTAGCGATTTCATAACCAGGGTGAGACTCGAGTCCGGGATATAACACCCTCTTTACCCCGGGGTGCCCCAACAGGTAATTGGCCACGGCGAAGGCATTATCCTCGTGCTGCCTCATTCTCACCGGTAGAGTCTCAATTCCCCTAAGTACCAGCCAGCAATCAAAGGGAGAGGCACAGGTTCCCATGGCATTAAGCAAAAATTGAACCCTCTCAGTTAATTCATCGGTAGTGGTTACCACGGCACCACCGACAACATCACAGTGCCCGTTAAGATACTTGGTGGTGGAATGGACAACGAGGTCAACCCCATACTCGATGGGTTTTAAGAAATAGGGGGTGGCGAATGTATTATCTATCACCGTCATCAGCTTGTGCTTATTAGCAATATCAACTGCCATCTCAAGATTAGTGATATTCAGCAAAGGGTTAGATGGAGTCTCCAGCCACAGCATCCTGGTATTGGGCTTTATCGCCTGTTCAATTTTCTCCCTGTTATCCATTCTCAAAAAGGTAAACTCCAGCCCAAAGTCGCGCATCACATTCTGAAATAGCCGATAGGTTCCCCCGTAGACGTCATCCCCCGAAATTACATGGTCGCCCACCTTAAGCAGGTGGATAACCGTAGCTTCAGCAGCCATCCCGGTGGCAAAGGCAAACCCCGCCTTTCCTCCCTCAAGCTGGGCAATGGTATCCTCCAGAACCTTCCTCGTCGGGTTGGCGCTGCGAGAGTAATCATAGCCCCTCGTCTTACCCACATCCTTGAAGGCAAAGGTGGATGTCTGATAGATGGGTGCTGAGACAGCACCGAAGGCTGCATCCGGTCTCTCCCCGGTGTGAATGGCTAGCGTTTCAAATCTCATACTCCTCCTCCTTGGCTAAATTCCCTGGCAATTTCTCCCGCTCTCTCTACCAACTCATCTTTGGGAGTTAATATCCCGCTTGAACTCTCAAGCCTGTTCAGACGCTCCCCCAACTTTTCCTGCTCTCTCAGGACAAGCCTTATAGCTTCGGCTACCGGGTCAGGCAACTTCCCATGGTCTAAGTCCAAGAATGGCTTATGGCGGTCTTCTACCACCCGCCCCGGGATTCCCACCACCGTGGCTCCAGGCGGAACTGACTTTACTACCACCGAGCCTGAGCCAATCCTAGCTCCCTCACCTATGGTGATAGCGCCTAAAGCTACCGCCCCGGCTCCCATTACCACATTATTGCCAATTGTAGGATGGCGCTTCTCCTTCTTTAGAGTGGTTCCACCGAGGACGACTCCCTGATACATTAGCACATCGTCTCCTACCTGTGTTGTCTCTCCGATGACCACCCCTGCCCCGTGGTCGATAAAGAAACGCCTGCCGATTTTAGCTCCAGGGTGGATTTCGATACCAGTTAGAAAGCGACTGACATGGGAGGCAAAACGGGCCAGAAACCTGAGCTTGTAGCGCCAGAGGAAATGAGCCAGGCGATAAGACCACAGGGCATGCAGCCCTGGATAGCAGAAGATTACCTCCAGCACACTCCTCGCCGCCGGGTCTTTGGCAAATACCGTTTGAATGTCCTCTTTTAAGGTCTTAAACAAGATAGCCATCCTTCTCCCTATTTATACCTTGGTACCTTGCGCAACCTGATAAAGCTCTTGAAAAAGCCAGGTAGATAAGTAACGCTCACCGGTATCGGGCAAAACCACTACAATAAGCTTCCCCTTGCTTTCCGTCCTTTTGGCTACCTCTAATGCCGCCCAGACGGCTGCTCCTGATGATATGCCAGCCAGTATCCCTTCCTCTCTGGCTAACCTTCTCGCCATTATCCCTGCGTCTTCATTGGTAACCTTAACAATTTCATCAATTAGATCCGTTCTCAAGACATTGGGGATAAAGCCAGCTCCAATACCCTGAATCTTGTGGGCTCCAGGCTTCCCCCCGGAAAGAACTGGAGAAGCAATAGGCTCAACAGCGATAGCCTTAAATTCAGGCTTTCGGGGCTTGATTGCTTCAGCTACCCCGGTAATCGTCCCTCCAGTTCCCACCCCGGCAATCAAGATGTCTACCTTCCCCTCGGTATCCCTCCATATTTCCTCAGCCGTGGTCAGCCGATGCACCTCTGGATTTGCCGGGTTGTTAAACTGCTGTAGCACAAAGTAGTTGGGGTTTTCTGCCACCAGTTGCTCGGCTTTCCTCACTGCTCCAGGCATCCCCTCTGCCCCTGGAGTTAGCACCAGTTCAGCGCCGAAAACAGATAGGAGTTGCCTCCGCTCCACGGACATGGTATCAGGCATGGTAAGGATGAGCCTGTATCCTCTGGCAGCGCAGACAAAGGCCAGGGCAATGCCGGTATTACCACTGGTGGGCTCGACGATAACCGTGTCCTTCTTGATGAGCCCCTTCTCTTCGGCATCAACAATCATTGACATCCCAATCCTGTCCTTCACACTGCCTATGGGATTAAACGACTCGAGCTTGGCTACTACCTCTGCCCTGGTGCCATCAGTTATTCGGTTCAATCTGACCAGTGGCGTATTCCCGATTAACTCGGTAGAGTCCTTGGCTATGCCTCTGGTTAGCTTGGGTATTTCTATGGTCTTATACTGAAGCTTCTCCACTTTTTGAATTACTTCTGCCATGTTCGATTCCTCCTTATTACCAACTAAGTTTTAACTACCAACCCAAAAAACTTATATGTAGTACATCACCTCCTGGGAGCGCCCCTTTCTTTTTTGCCGCTCAACTAAATCCTGCAATGTGGTGGACTCCAGGACATCATCCATTGCTTTTTTCAGTTCGCCCCAGATATCCCGGGTAACACATAATTCGGAGCGGACGCATATCCCTGGATTATTAACGCACTCCACCGGAGCAATTGAGCCCTCAAGCAGTCGTATCACTTCACTAAGCTTTATCTCCTGAGGAGGCTTGGCTAACCAGACACCACCCCGCACCCCCCGCGTGCTCCTAATTATTCCCGCTGTTACCAGGGGAGTGATTAAATGCTCTAGATATCGCAGTGAAATCTGCTGCCTTTGGGCAATATCTTTTAATAGAACTGGTTCTTCCTCCTGATGAGAAGCTAAATCCAGAAGTGCCCTAGTGGCATATCGTCCCCTAGTGGACAGCTTCATTGGCCTCACCTCCTTGTCTATTAATGTAATTGACAAAGTATATAATATCATAAGATGGAGGAATTGTCAATAGCCTGCAAAGCAGCTTATGGAGGAGGCCTATCCCCTAGCGATATTTGGATGGCGCAAGTTTGACAATACCGACCAGATACTTATACAATCAGCAATTGGCAATCAAAACTACGATGCAGTAGTAAGCGACCTAAAAAGTGAGCCTGCCTCTCAAAGTTACGTTGAGATAACACAATCTCATGAAGGAGAAAGCGATTACCTTCGTCAAACTACAATAGTTATAAGGCAATTGGGGGTATTGAAAAAATAAACAACTTATATTAAAATGAGTGGAGAGGTGACATAAGATGGTTGGTGAAGTACCTCCCGAGCAGCTAGAGGAAGCGGTCGCCAGAGCTGAGAAACTGGGCAAAGCAGCCAAGGAAGCGGCTGAGGCGTCAAGAAAAACCTCCCAGGGGGCGCTGAAGCGGGCTGAGAAAGTAAGTAAAGAAACTAAAGAAGCGGCTGAGGCGGCAGCAAATGCGTCTCAGGAAGTGATAAATAAGGCTGAGAAAATAAGCAAGGAAGCTAAGGAAACGGCTGAGTCATCAATGAGGGCAGCTAAAGAAGCAATAGCTTTATCTGAGGCATCAGCTAACGCACCGAAGGAAGTGGCTGAGGCTCTGGTAAGAGAATTTGAGGAAGCGATAAATAAGGCGGAGAAAATAGGCAAGGAGGCTAAGGAAGTAGCTGAGGCATCACTAAGGGCATCCCAGGAAGATTTAAAACGGGCTGTGGAATCAGGCAAGGCAGCTAAGGAAACGGCTAAAATATCAGTTAGCGCAGCTAAGGAGGCGACAAGTAGGGCTGAGCAAACAGGTAAAGAAGCTAAGATAGCAGCTGAGCAATCAGCCCAAGTGGCCAGGGAGGCGGTAAATAGGGCTGAAAAAATAAGTATATCGACCAGGGAAAGGGTCGAAGCATCGACTAAAGCAGCTCAGGAAGCGGCAAGTCGGGCTGAAGAGATAAGTAGGGAAGCTAAAGCAACAGCTGTGACATCGGCAACGGCAGCTCAGGAGTCGATGAGTAAGGCTGAGGAAATAAGCAAGGAAACTAAGGGGGTTGCTGAAGCATCAATGAAGGCGGCTCAAGAAAGCTTAATCCGGGTTGAAGAAATGAGCCAACAGGCCAAAAAGATAGCCGAGGCATCGGCCAGAACCGCTTATGAAACAGCGAGCAAAGCTGAGGAAATCAGTAAAGCAGCCAAAGAGATTGCTGAAGCATCGGCTGGAGCTACTCAGGAAGCGATTGAGGCATCGATAAGAACCTCTCAGGAGGCGATAAGGACGGCCGAGGAAATAGGCAAGCAAGCCAAAGAAGTGTCTGAGACATCGACGAAAGCCTTTACGGAGGCAATTAGCCGTGCTGAAGCAGCAACTAAAGTGGTTAAGGAGATGTCTAAGGAGTTAGCTAGAGTTGCCCAGGAAGCAGTTGAGGTATCAATAAAAGCCTCTAAAGAGGCAGCTGAAGCGCTGACAAGGGAAGCTATGAAGACCGCGGAAGCATCGATAAAAGCGTCCAGAGAGGCTACTGAGGCATCGACACGGGCTACCAGGGAGGCGGCTAAGGTATCAATAAAAGCCTTCGAGGAGGCAATTAGACGTGCTCAAGCAAACGGCAAATTGTCTGAGGAAATGGCTGAAGCATCGATAAAAGCCTTCGAGAAGGCAGCTGGCCGAACTGAAGCAGATAAACCAACTGCTGAAACTGAGGAACTATCAAAAGGAATCTTAGGCGAGGTAAGAAGCAGAGCTGAAGAAGCTAGTGTAAGAAGAGAGGATAGATTGGAATCGCGGTTGGAGTTTCTAGCAAGAAAGTATCAAGCAAGAAAAGCTGGAGAAGAAGAGGAGGAGAAGAAGACTCTAGGAGAAGACGTAGAGACAACAGAGAAACAACATCACTTAAAGACAAACTAAACAAGAGGGAATAAATCCTGGATTAAAGGAGGTATGCTGAAGTGAGTCCAAAAAGACAGGCACAAGAAAGCGAAGAGAAAACTGAAGAGCAGGTTATAAAACCACTTGAGGAGATTCAAGAACAAATTCAAGAACAACTGGAGGAAGTCCATGTATTAGGAGCTGAACAGCCAGCCACAAAACCGCTTGGCGAAGTACTTGGGCAAGCTGAGAAGGCCTACATAGCTTATACGGAAGCTACAAAAGAAGTGTCAAGGATTTATCGAGAGAACGAGCAGCAAATAGCCGAGGCCTATAGGAAGACTGCACAACAAGCTAATCTTGTTTGTGAAAATAGTATCGAGCAAGCCTCGAAAGCCCGTGAGCAGGAGGAACAGCGAGCCATAGAAACTTATTACGGGGCTAAAGAGCAAGCCCAAAAAGCCGCTGAGGAAATCATAGCAGAAGCCTTAAAAACTCGCGATGATACTTTATCTGAAGCTTGGCAGCTCCGTGCCGAGACTATGGCACAAGCTTGGGATATCTATTCCAAGCTTATAAGGTAGACGGGGAACTCGACAAGTACATTACTTAATGAGGGCTGACCAACACGCTCTTGTCATGGGTTTCCCAGTTAGTACTAATCATTTAACACTTGTCCTTCGGTCTATGTCGTATTTTACCTAATAAACCCACTGGGGAGGTAAATATGTGGGAAGTATTTTTAGCGTTTTGTCTTTTCATACTTGGTGGGATAACTATGGTGGTAGCCCTATTCGGCATGTTAGAGGGTTGGGAAAATTTCTTGTGTTTCCCCTTAGATGTGCTACAAGAATCTTCGAGATGGGTATTACTTATAATTGGGTCTGGTTTTTTTTGTTGGCTGTTGGGAGCCCTACTTATTAGAAAGCAATGACCTGCACAAATGCTTATATTGTTACCCCTAAAGCAAAGTTGTCCAGTGTAGCCTCCTGTTGTGTACTCTATTATAAAAAGGCTCAAGCTTAAATAGCGAATTATGCCGTAAATATCAGGCATCAAAGAATAGATTATCTAATTTACCTTCGCTCTGCAGTTTCCCGGAATGCGAGAACTTACTCTTGTCTCCAATCCATAGTTTTAGTGATGCGCGAAATAGCTCTTCCAATTTGCTTGTTACCGAGTGTACCTGAAGGTATAATTACGGGTGAGACAACATGATTAAGCGTTATGAACACACACAGGTTGGTTATCTGATCATCGTGGCGATGGCAACCGTGATGGTATTGATTGGGATTATCCTAGCAAATGCTGGCATCAACTGGATTGCCATCGGGGTCTTGGTTGTCATTGCGGTAGCTTTGGTATTATTTTCTAGTCTGACTGTGGTCATCTGGGAAGAAGAACTGGAAGTGCGATTCGGTCCTGGGCCAATCCGTAAACGGTTTAAGTTGAATGAGATAGAATCATGCCAAGTTGTTAAGAATCCTTGGTATTATGGATGGGGCATTCGCTTGACACCTCACGGAGTGCTATTCCGCGTATCCGGCTTTCACGCTGTCGAGATCAAGCTTAGAACAGGTAAGAAATTTAGAATCGGTACGGACGTTCCGCAGGAGCTTGAGGAAGCTATTAGGCAAGCCATAAATTCTCGCTAAAGTAATTGCTTTCCACTGGACAATTAGTGAGCTTATTGGAAATAACCTAAACCTGTGTAATTAGATGCTGAACGCCATTTTAAAAGTACTGGTTCTGTCTATTATACAGTACCGCCCACCATTCAGTTTTTAGCATAATAGCACTAACATATATTACGTCAGGGCTATCATGGGTAAGTGGAAGGGTATGCTCTTATTTACTTCCAATACGGAACATCTTGGTCCCACATGCAGGGCATACACCCTGGGTCGCCGGTTTGCCGTTCTTCATAGTTATGGCCTTAGCATCTTTCATTTCTTTTTTAGCACGGCATTTCACGCAGTATGCTTGCATCTGTTCACCTCCCTTTTTGACTATGAATGATAAACAATTCCTTACTTGATGTCAATAGTTACACAAACTAAATTTAGGGGTCACATTGGCTTGTTTTGTATCTGACATGGGGTATCCCGAAGCCTTATTATCCCACTTAGCTAGCGTCCTAATAATTTCATTAGCAATACTCTTAAGGCCATTAAGATCTAGCTCTTCGGCACCTGAGTAATCCTCTTGGTAGCAATGAGTACACCGAAGATTGCATCTATCTGTAATATGCCATTGAAAACCAAAGACAGACTTATCGACCATTTCACTACCTGAATGGTAGCACTATAAAGTGGGGTTATCAAATCCCATGAATTTTAATGTTGAGAACTGCTATAATTTAGCGGAGATGACTAATAAAGCTAGAAAGAGGCCAAGGGTGGGGAGTTAATATTATCTACTCAAGATTGAGACGCTAAACCTAAGTCAGGGTGTTTGCCTGTTTAACTTGTAAAAAGGTTGCTTTTTATGCTTGCATTGGTCAAATCTTCGGTGTACGATCCATTCCAAATGAGTATTGACTGGAAAAGCAGATTTAAGAAGACATTTAAGGCTAGACTTGTGATTGCAGGTCTTATTTTTGCCGTAGTTGGCTGGTTTCTCTTAGGAGTGATGCTCTTTGGGAGATTCTTTGAAGAAGAGCTATTAGAGATTGAAGAATTTATCCAATCGACAGCTTTTACCTGGGGTCTTAGAATCTTAATAGTAGGTGCTGTAGTTATTTTAATTAGAAAAAATGAATGGCTGACCAAAGCTTTGCAAAATAAGAAGATTAAAGTAAGCCTCTACATATTTTATGGAGTCGGATTTATTGGCTGGTTATGGGGAATTATTGACTTACTGGCTTAATATTAGCAGAAAATTGATAGTTAATCAAGGAACCTTTCTACAAGTTAAACAGGCAA
>DAOVUZ010000105.1 GCA_030632305.1 Dehalococcoidales bacterium
CTCCTGAAGGCAAGCCACTTGTAGCCGGCTTTCTTGTAAACTTGAGGAAGCTGAGCATTCATGCCAAAACTATCTGCTGCCCAGGCTACCGGGACTTCAACGCCAAATTTTTCTTTACAATACCTTTTGCCAAATAGAATCTCTCTTACCAGCACCTCCCCGGTTGGCAGCATGGTATCCGGCATGAGGTACTGTCCATCAATTATTTCAAGTTTGCCTTTCTGTATCATCTCTTTTAGTCCCAACCAGAGTTCTGGATTTCTCTGCTCAATCGCTTCCAGCAGGAAGGTCTGCTCCAGGCAAAACCTAAATTCCGAGTCTTTCATCATCTTCAGGGCTTCCTGAAGGATGGTTTCATTTATGTTGAGATACTCCTCTTTAGAGAATGCCCAAGCTACATCGTAATGGGTATGGGGAACCAGGTAAATTGTTCGCATTTCGATTTCCCCCGTTGCTTTATTTTGGTCAGGAATAAGGGAGAGAGAATAAAGCAGGTTCCGAAGAAAATGAAAATTCTTCCGGGTGCTTAAATAGAGCAGGTTGATAAATAATCTTTATTGAGCGCACCCCAAAGGTTATACCAGTATACCTTCCATCTGAGCCAGGATTTGCTCATTGGTGAAGTGGTTAAGACTTATTGCATCACTGGGACAAGCCCCCACGCAGGCACCACAGCCCTTACACAGAGCTTCGTTAACCCGACACACCTCCTTCTTCTCATCAAAGGAGATGGCACTATAGGGACATACCAGCAAACAAAGCTGGCACCCAGAGCAGATTCTCTCGTCAACAACTGCGGTAGCCGCCTCAATCTCAACCTTGCCCTTGCCAATCATAGCCAGAACCTCGGCAGCGGCGGCTGATGCCTGAGCTACAGTATCAGGGATATCCTTGGGACCCTGACAGCAACCGGCAACAAATATTCCATCACTCATAGTAGATACTGGCTCCAGCTTGGGGTGCTTTTCCAGGAAAAAGCCATCGGCACTGCGGCTAATATTAAATAATCGGGCAACAGTCCCGGCATCTGGTTGTGCCTCCAGAGCAACACTCAGAATAACCATGTCCACCGGCACCCTTATTATACTGCCAAGCAGAGTATCCTCAGACACAACAACCAGTTTACCCTTCTCCTCATCAGTTATGGCATGGTTGGTAACTTCGCCTACCTTCCCCCGGATAAAATTAACCCCTTCGCTCGACAGACGCTTATAGAATTCTTCAAAGCCTTTACCAAAGCTCCTGATATCAATATAGAATTCATACACATCAGCCTCGGTATGCTCCTTTACCAGATGAGCTAGCTTCATGGAATACATACAGCAAACCCGAGAACAGTACTCGTGATAGTTCTCGTCCCGACTGCCGACACAGTGAATAATAGCAATTTCCTGCGGGCTAGAGCCATCCTTGAGAACAATATTGCCCTGTGTCGGTCCTGAAGAACAAACCACCCTCTCAAACTCAAGACTGGTGACAACATTGTCCAGTCGCTTATAGCCATACTGATAAATGGGGGCAGGGTTAAACACATTAAAACCAGTAGCCAGAATTATAGAGCCAACCTCCACCTCAACCAACTCATCTTCCTGCTCAAAATTAATAGCTTTTGCCTCGCAGAACTTCTCGCAGGCACGGCAGGTGCCCTTTTGGAAATAGGCACAGTGCTCGCGGTCAATAACCGGTTTATTAGGCACCGCTTGAGGAAAGGGGGTATAAATAGCCTTCCTCTTACCCAGACCAACCTCAAACTCGCTATCTACCTTCCACGGGCACTTTTCCTGACATAAGCCGCAGCCAGTGCACTTATCCTCATCAATATACCTTGCCTTCTTCCTGATTTTAACCTTGAAATTGCCAATAAAGCCTGAAACCTCTTCCACTTCACTATAGGTCATTAACTTAATATAGGGGTGAGAGCCAACCAGCGTCATCTTCGGGGTAAGAATACAGGCTGAGCAATCCAGAGTGGGGAAGGTCTTATCCAGTTGTGACATATGCCCCCCAATACTTGGCAGCCTCTCTACCAGATAGACCTGATGCTCAGAATCAGCAATCTTAAGCGCCGCCTGAATGCCAGCGATACCCCCACCTACAATCAGGGTGCTAGGGTTAACCTCAACCTCCATAGCCTCCAGAGGCACCTGATAAAAAACTCGGCTTACGGCAGCGCTGACCAATGCCTTGGCTTTCTCTGTAGCCTTCTGTTTATCCTCGGTTACCCACGAGCAGTGCTCACGAATATTTGCCATCTCAAATAGATACGGATTTAACCCTGCCTCCTGACATACACGGCGAAATGTACGCTCGTGCATCGTCGGTGAGCAGGAGGCAACAACTACACGGTTAACCCCCAACTCCCTGATATCATTCTTAATAAGCTCCTGACCCGGCTCAGAACACATAAACTTATAGTCACGGCTTACCACCACCGAGGGCAACCCTCGAGCAAAATCAACAACTGCACCTACATCAACTGTTCCCGCGATATTGCTCCCACAATGACAGATATATACCCCAATTTTAGGTTCCACGCTCAGCCCTCAAATAGAATTACAATTAAATTTGCTCCAACCCCCCGCTCACACCAATACCCCTTCAATCTCAGCCATAATCTGCTCGGTGGTGAAGTGCTTACCGGTGATAGCCCCGGTGGGGCAAGCCGCTACGCACACACCACAGCCCTTACACAGGGCTTCATTGACCTGCGAGACCTTCTTTTCCTTATCAAAGGTGATGGCCTTATAGGGGCAAAGAAGATTACAAATCAGGCAGCCAGAGCAAAGCTTTTCATCAATAACAGCAGTAGCCGCCTCAATCTCTATGGTGCCAGCGCTAATCATAGCCAGAACTCGGGCAGCGGCGGCTGATGCTTGAGCTACAGTATCAGGGATATCCTTGGGACCCTGACAGCAACCAACCACGAAAGTGCCGTCGGTCATAGTAGCTACGGGGTCTAGCTTGGGGTGTCTCTCCAAGAAGAAGCCATCGGGGCTTCGGCTCAAGGAAAACAACCTCGCAACCTTGTCTGCGTCTGAGCGTGCCTCCAAGGCGGTACACAGGATAACCATATCTACCGGCACCCGCATTATACTGCCCAGCA
>DAOVUZ010000069.1 GCA_030632305.1 Dehalococcoidales bacterium
GGAGGCTGCTATCCAGTGAGTCCGGGGTCAACCTGAGTCGTATTATTCACCTTGGGCTTCACGCTGAAGAAGAGGAAAAAAAGATTATGGAAGCCACCGGCAAGCTATCTGAGACATCGATTTATATCGATGACACACCTCAACTCCGAGTAGTAGAGATGCGAAGTAAAGCGCGGCGACTCCACTTTGAGCATGGTATTGACCTCATTATCATTGATTATATGCAGTTGATGGAAGGGGATGGGAGAATGGAAAACAGGGTTCAGGAGATTAGCTACATCTCTCGTTCGCTTAAAGGCTTAGCCCGTGAGCTTGATGTGCCGGTCCTGGCAGTATCACAACTTAGTCGGCAATCTGAATACCGTGCCTCACATGCACCCCAGCTTTCCGACCTGAGGGAAAGTGGCAGCATTGAACAGGATGCCGATGTTGTCCTCTTTGTCAACCGCGACGAATTACATTTTCCAACCAAGGAGGCGTGGGAGGATGCCCACCCCGGTGAACAATACCCACCGCCGGCTGATATCATAGTTGCCAAGCACCGTAACGGTCCTATCGGGCAAATAAGTCTTCGTTTTGTACCGAAAACGACCAGCTTTGAAAATGTTGGTAGTGAAGCGCCGAGTTTACTATGAAGCAGCTTAGTAGTTTCCCCACCAGGATGCAGTTTACACCCATACCTAATGTTTTCTTCAGCTATCTGCTGCCACAAATCAGCGATATTACCGAGCTAAAGACAACCCTCCACATCTTTGAGATACTTTACCGCAAACGGGGCTATCCCCGCTTTGTCACCTTAAGTGAGCTTTTAGTAAACAAGAGCCTGATGAGCAGCCTCAGAGAGGTGACAAAGTCGCCCCGCGAGGTACTGCGTGATGCCCTGGAAACAGCTACCAAGCGGGGGACTATCCTTCACATAGTATTGGACAGAGATGGAGCCCCCGAGGACACTTATTTTCTCAATACCGATTCCGATAGACAGATTGTAGCTAAAATTCAAAATGGTGAGCTTCAGTTGAGCGGGCTGAAAGCCGGGGAACAGGCTCAACCTGATGTGGAGACTGAGCCGCAGCCCGACATTTTTACCCTTTATGAGCAGAACATTGGTATGCTGACCCCGATGATTGCCGAAGAACTTGGTGACGCAGAGAAGCTTTATCCTAAAGACTGGATTAGAGATGCCATCAAAGAGGCAGTTTCCCTTAACAAGCGAAACTGGAGATATATTGCTAAGATCTTGGAGCGCTGGTCAGCAGAAGGTAGAGGTAATGGAACATATAGGAGAGATTCTGCGAAGGAGACTAGCCCAGATAAATACTTTAAGGGCAAATATGGACACATGGTCTGGCGCTGAAGAACCAGAAGAAGCCACACCAAGCTCAAACTGCCCTATTTGTAATGGGGCGAGCTTCGTTCATCCTCTTCTAGCTTCAGGGAAACCAGATTTTAGTCGGGTCGTTGCCTGCCGCTGTGTTCAAGAAGAACTAGATAAGGAGCGCCAAGCCCGCTTACAGCAATATAGCGGTCTGGCGAAGCTACACAGAACCATGACCTTTGATAATTTTGACCTGAAACGGGCTAACCTGCTGCCAGAACAACGTGAGAATTTGGAGGAGGTTTATCGTTTAGCCCGTGACTTCGCCAAGTCACCTGATGGCTGGGTAGTATTGCAGGGGGTCAACGGCTGTGGTAAAACTCACCTAGCGGCAGCTATCGCTAATGAGAGCCTTCAAGCCGGTAAACCAGCCCTGTTTGTGGTGGTGCCTGATTTCCTTGACCACCTTCGCTCTACCTTCAGCCCGGAGAGTGGTGTGTCCTATGACCAGCTCTTTGAAAGCGTAAAGAATACCCCCCTGCTCATTCTGGATGACTTTGGTGAGCAATCAACCACACCCTGGGCACAGGAAAAGCTTTACCAGGTTATAAACTATCGTTATAATGCCCGGCTGGCAACAGTAATTACCACCTGCTGCTCACTGGATGAAATTGAGAATCGTATCAGTTCCCGACTGGTAGACCCTAAAATCAGCCTAGTATTTCCTATCATTGCCCCTGATTATCGGAGTGATAGGCGGTCCAGTCAAAGCGCCAAGAGATATCGCCGGGGCAAGAAAGACAGCCAAAGCTAAGAAGGTCCAAACCAAAACTTGCATAGCCAGAAACCTTCTTGTAAAATAGGTTAGTTCTCACTTAGAAAGAAGCCAGAGATGATAAACCTTCCTGTCCTAGTGCTAAACCAGAACTATGAACCACTCAATATATGTCGGGCCCGGAGAGCAGTGATGTTACTTTACCGGGGCAAGGCTGAGATGCTGGAAAATGGCGCAGGATTTATCCACTCAGCCAGTTACACCTTCCCCCTGCCCTCAGTAATCCGACTAGCCCATATGATTAAGCGCCCACGATCGGAGAGAAAGCTAACTCGCCTTGAAATTTTTAACCGTGACCAATACACCTGCCAATATTGCGGTCGGGAAACCCGTCAACTTACCTTAGACCATGTTATCCCACGATACCGCGGCGGTGAACACACCTGGGAAAATGTAGTTAGCGCCTGTGTACTCTGTAATCAACATAAGGCAGGTAAAACACCGGAACAAGCCGGGATGAGATTAATGCACCGTCCCTCTCCCCCACACGGTAACACCCTGTTTTATATCCCCTACCACCACCTGCAAACTCAGAGTGAATGGCAAAAGTATCTTCCCCAATGAGATTTGCTTATCAACCAATGTTCTTTCCCTGAAACTCATCCACTCTTCCCCTGCTGTGATGGGTGCTCATCCTCAATAGTAACCTCGCTGATAGGCAATTCCACCCTCGCCTGGCTCTCCAGTTCAACCAGCACCGTTTCCTTCAGCGGGTTACCACCGACTACAGTAGCTACTCCCATAGCGGTAGACACTCGCTGACCCTCCTTGGGCAGTTTCTCCTTCATAATACGGTATTGCTCATTCTCATAGACCAGGCAGCAAAACAACCGCCCGCAAACACCTGATATCTTCATCGGGTTAAGGGGTAAATCCTGCTCCTTTGCCATTCTAATGGAAACCGGGGCAAAATCGCTCAAGAAACTCATACAACATAGAGGACGACCACACCTGCCAAAGCCACCTATCAGCTTGGCTTCATCCCTTGGACCTACCTGCCGCAATTCCACCCGTATCTTAAACTGGCTAGTTAACTGCCGAACCAGCTCACGGAAATCAATCCTCTCAGCAGCACTAAAGAAGAAGGTAAGGCGACTGCCATCAAGGTTGTATTCAGCAGATAGTAGCTTCATGGGCAAATTCAGCTTAGCAATCAGTTTGCCACACTCAATTAGAGCCTCGTCCTCCTTGTGCTCAAGTTCCTGGACATGCTCAACATCCTCCGGTTCTGCCTTGCGCACTACCGGCTTTAACGGTTCGGTCAGCTCACTGGCTAATACCTGCCTGGGGGCAATGACCACATGCCCCAGCTCGGGACCACGGGCGGTATTAACTACCACATAATCATTTACCTCCAGTTCAATACCTCCCGGGGCGAAGTAGTATACTCTACCAGCCCTTTTGAAACGTACGCCAACAATCTCAGCCATACTTTAGGGCAGTGACACTCTGCTCACTGCGCCCCTCCTTCCTTGGTATATCAAGCATTAACACCTCCAGCACCAGACGCGGATTGGCATTCTGCCTGAGCTGTTCCCCAGCCGCCTGAATACTATCAATAAAAGCCTTTATTTGAGCCAGAGAATAACCCCTGACCATATCAACAAGCCTCGCTTCAAGGTCAGCATTGGTAATAGTGTCACCACAGCCCACCTTAACCAGCATCAGGTCACGCCACCAGTCAAGCCACAAATCCAGTACCTCCTGAACCAATCCCCGGTTTTGACTAAACTGAGATGCCAACTGGGAAGCATAATCAAAACGCTCGTCATAATCAGCATTGATAATATCAAGCAACCTCTCCATCCTCTCCATCCGCAACTGGAGCAAGCCATCATCAGAAGCAGCCGATAGTGCCCAGCCCAGGCAGCCACGGGAAAGCCTAGCCAGAAGCTTAGCCTTTTGTGGCTCAACGCCCTGCTGATTAAGGGCAGCCTCTACCTCACCCGCCGCCAGAGGAAGTAACTCCAGCCGCTGGCAACGAGAAATCACTGTAGCCGGCATGAGCCTCTCGCCTGCAGTCAATAATATAAAAATTACCTTACCTACAGGCTCCTCCAGAGTCTTAAGCAGGCAGTTGGCGGCTTCAATTGACAGGAACTCAGCCCCATCAATAATAAATACCTTATACTTACCCTCAAAGGGCGGCAGGCTGGATGAGTGCTGTAATTGCCTAATCTGGTCGATGCTAATCTCCGTCCTAGGTTTAGCCTCAGCTAAACTGGCATCGTTGACCAAGCTTATAATCTGGACATCAGCATGCCTGGCTGAAATTATTTTCTGGCAAGAATCACACATTCCGCATGGGGGTTCGGCCGCCGCACAGTTGAGTGCCTGAGCCAGATTCAGCGCCAGGGTCATCTTACCCACACGAGGCGGACCAACAAGAAGGTAGGCATGAGCCAAAGCCTCACGCTCCAGGCTACGCTGAAGTAAGGACACTACCCTGTTTTGCCCCACAACCTGCCACATACTAAAATCTCCATTCCCTAAATTA
>DAOVUZ010000102.1 GCA_030632305.1 Dehalococcoidales bacterium
TATGTAACTCAATTACTGAGCTAACCACATTCTACACAATGTACGACAGTATTTGCAAAATCATCGGATAGCTTTTTATAAGATATCGAAAGACGATCTTTGGTTTAGTCCCCACCAGAACTGCCTATAGGTGAAGTGCCCGGGCAGGACACATTCCGGGAAAAAGGTAGAAACATCGTGGTGAGAGGCATAGATGCACCACCGGAATACTGGGAGTGCAATGACCGTGAACGGGATGAGAAGATAAATAGAAACTTGCGTGCTTTATTACAATTTTTTAGCATCAAGGTCTTTGTCTTTCTGGAGCATGTTGAGATTAGGGGAGCTATCCCTGCACAGATGCTGGAAACAAAGGCTCGAAAGAAAACCGGCACTGCTCGGATTGTTACTTCCCCCTCCCTTGGTAAGGGAGGGGGAAGTATTTTTTAGGAGAGGCTGCGCCTCTCTTTGACTCTCCTTATAGTAGCTCTCCTCCAAAGAAGAGGGGGAGATTGTTTTATAAGAGAGGCTTTGTCTCTCTCTGATTCCATGCGATAAAAGGAACGGCACATAGGGATTTAAAGAACCGCACATGGGGAGTTAAGAAACTGTATCAAGGGGGGTAGATAGGCAAAGTCTCAGGCATTTTTACGGGGAGTCTTAGAGGGGCGAAGCCCCTCTAAGACTTATCTTCCCCTTCCCCTTGATAAGGGGAAGGGGATAAAGGGGATAGGGTTAATAAGCAATCTTAGGGCTAAACCTTCTTATGTTTATCCACAAACCGCTTCAACCGGGACAGCGCTTCCTCAATGTCAGCTAGTGAGGTGGCATAACAACAGCGGACATATCCCTCACCACACTGTCCGAAGGCGGTACCCGGCACTACTGCCACCTTTTCCTCAACCAGCAGCCTCTCGGCGAATTCCTCTGAGGTCATACCGGTGCCCTTTATTGATGGGAAGGCATAGAATGCCCCCCGGGGCTCAAAACAGGGCAGACCAATATCGTTTAGTCCCTTGACTATAACCAGGCGTCGCCTGTTATATTCCTCAACCATCTCGGCAATATTATCTTCGCCGGCTCTTAGTGCCTCAATAGCGGCTACCTGTCCCATTATAGGTGCGCACAGCATCGTGTACTGGTGAATCTTGGTCATAGCGGCAATAACCTCACTGTTGGCTGCGGCGTAGCCAATGCGCCACCCGGTCATGGCATAAGCCTTGGAGAATCCACCCAGAAGAATGGTGCTCTCCTTCATCTCAGGCAGGCTGGCGAAGCAAGCATGCTCTACGCCATAGACCAGCTTGGCGTAAATCTCGTCGGAGATTACCAGCAATTGGTGACGCCGGGCTACATCGGCTATTTGTGTCAGCTTATCTCTGGTCATCACCGCCCCGGTAGGGTTGGCCGGGTAACCGATAAGGATGCCTTTAGTCCGGCTGGTAACTCGTGACTCAATATCAGCGGGGCTAATCTCAAAATTATTTTCCTGGTTGGTCGGCACCATAACCGGTATCCCTCCCGCCAGCATGACACACGGGTTATAGGAAACATAGCACGGGTCGGGCATAATAACCTCATCCCCTGGGTTGAGGATAGCCCTCATTGCCAGGTCTAATGCCTCACTAACACCCACGGTAATCAGGAGTTCGCTATCCGGGTTATACGCCAGGTTGTAGTTATCCTTCAGGTATCGTGACAGCTCCTGGCGCAGCTCAGGTGTGCCCAGATTTGAGGTATACATCGTGTAGCCTTTTTCCAGCGAGTAGATGGCTGCCTCCCGGATGTGCCACGGGGTGGCATAGTCAGGCTCGCCGACCCCCAGCGAGATTACCCCTTCAATGGAAGCTAGTAAATCAAAGAACTTCCGTATCCCGGATGGGGATATTCGGCTTACCTGTTTTGAGGTAAGACTATTCTCTTTTCTGTGCTGGTGGTGAGAGTTGGTTGACATAACAATCTCCTGATTGACAGTATTGGCGGATAAAGGCTTATCAGAGTATTACCGGCTGCCGCTTAATCTCTTCCTTTCCCTCTAGGATTTCACCGTCCTCCTTATATCGCTTAAGCATAAAGTGGGTAACCGTTCCCTGCACCCCTTCGATAGGAGCCAGCTTTTGAGATGTGAAATCAGCTACCTCATGCATGGTCTTGCCCATTACCAGGACCAGTAGGTCATAGGTTCCTGAGAGCAGGTAGAGGGAGCGAGCCTGGGGGAAGCGGTAGATGCGCTCGGCTACAGCGTCAAAGCCGACATCTCTCTGGGGGCTGACCTTGACTTCTATTAACGCCCAGACCTGCTCATCCCCTACCTTTTCCCAGTTGATTATAGTTTTGTATTTCAGGATGGTTCGTTCCTTCTCGGCTTGCTTAATGAGCCTGGCTACCTCGGCACCGGCGGTGCCGGTCATGGTAGATATTTGCTTGGCGGTAGTTCGGGCATCATTTTCCAGTATTTTAAGAATTTCCTTTATCATATCTAACTCCTTACTTGCTCAGTTAGCAACCACTGGTCTTGCGCCTCATTATAGCAGAGTCTGAAGAATTTGTTGTCCCTGGTTCTAACCTGAAAGTACCTCTCCCCCGGCTCCTGCCAGGCTCTTTCTATCTCCTCAACCTCATATATTATACCCTGCCACTCAAAAGACTTTGGTCTTTCGGCGTAAGTATGACCAGAATAGCAGTTTACCTTAAGATTATTCAACCCCGTCTGCCGTTTTTACTACTAAATAACTCTGCCTTCTTTTTCCGCTTTTTTATCCAGATAGTTTCCAATGACTAAACCCATAGCAACGCCGATGGCTATCCCGGCACCAGTATTATCTGATGCAGCCCCAATACCAGTGCCAATTGCCGGGCCCATTATCATCCCCATTCCGCGATAGTATCCTTCAGTAATCAGCTTGTGCTCTTTCTTAAGGTGCTTGACAATATTGTCAAGCTTCTTAATGTGGCTCCTGCGTCTTTCTTTGCCGGGCAACTGGATTAGATTGTCCAAATCTTGAGCAAGGGTGGTGACTTCTTGCTGAAACATATGGCATTCCCCGCAATAGGAAGCAAAATCATCAACTCTGTTGGCTACCCGCAGCAGGCAGGTCCAGTTTATATTTCTTGGAGTCCCTCTTATTGAGCGTGTCTTGGTACAGGTTAATTTCTGTGGCGGTGCGGTTATACCAATCGCTGCGAGCTTCAATTTCCATAGTATTCTTTCCTGA
>DAOVUZ010000041.1 GCA_030632305.1 Dehalococcoidales bacterium
GTTGTCTGGTAAATTCTGATGTTGACCGGCTTAAGCAAAGCCTCCCCTATGTTGACTACTTTTTCAAGCCCGGGGACTACCCACCATGGGTAGAAAAACAAAACGGACTATGGGCAGTATTACCTCAGCACCCCTCACCCACCACCTTTGTTCCTATCGTTCAGGGCTGTAATAAATTTTGCTCCTATTGTATTGTCCCATACCGCCGCGGTCGAGAAAGAAGCCGCCCAGTAGACGAAATAGCGTGTGAGGTCAAAGAGCTGGTTCACCACGGAGTAAGAGAGGTTACCCTGCTGGGACAAAATGTGGATTCATACGGGCGAGACCTGCCTGACCAACCAGACCTGGCTGATTTGCTCAATGAGCTAAATGTTATAGATGGGCTGTATCGGATACGCTTCCTGACCAACCACCCCAAGGACATGAGTCCCAGGCTTATCGAGGCAATAACTTATCTGGATAAAGTCTGCGAGCTAATTTGCCTCCCGGTCCAGTCAGGCAATAATGATATTCTAATAGCAATGAGGCGAGGCTACACCGTAGAGCAATACTACCAGCTTGTCGCGGAGATACGCAGTAAGATACCGGGGGTGGCTCTCAGCACCGATGTCATTGTCGGTTTTCCCTCAGAAACCCAACCGCAGTTCCAGCAAACCGTCAACCTGCTCACCGAGCTAAGGTTTGACACCGTCCATGTAGCTGTCTATTCACCAAGATCAGGGACTATTGCCGCCAGGAAATTTGAGGATAGCATCCCGCCTGCTGAGAAAAAGAGACGGCTAGATAAGATTGAACAACTCCAAGAGAGTATCGCTACCGAGATTAATGCCCAGCTATTAGGCAGGACGGTCGAGGTTCTGGTAGAGAAGAGGGAAAAAGGTAAGTGGCAAGGTCGAACCCGAAGTGGTAAACTGGTATTCTTCAGTGATACTGGTAACTACCCGGGTCAACTGATAACAATCAGGATTGAGAAAACAAGCCCCTGGTCACTACAGGGTAAGGTTGAATCTAACAGTAGGCACTAAAATAAGGAGGGGGAATTGAAAAGGAATAAAATATTAAATCTGGGGTTAATAGCAGGAGTAGTCAGCACCCTGCTATTTATCGGCGGTTGTCTTCCAGCCGATGGGGAAGGGGGAGGATTTGGCTGGTCGGGAATTTTTATTTTTGCCTTTTTTATCGGCATATTCTATTTCTTCATGATCAGACCACAACGCAAGAGACAGAAGGAACACCAGGAGCTGATAAGAGAGCTTAGAAGTGGAGACTCGGTAATTACTACTGGCGGTATTTATGGAAAAATTGAAAGCGTCAGTGATGAAAGTGTTATCATAAAAATAGAATCGGGAGCAACAATGAGGGTAGCTATAAATAGCGTAGTCCTCAAACAAGAGGGATAGAGATTACCAATCAACCATCTGAAGAACAAGTTGATAACATCATAGACCTTGCCCTGGCTGAGGATATAGGCCACGGTGATGTGACCAGCGAGGTATTAATGCCACCCGAAGTCCAAGGGAAGGCATCTATACTGGTTAAGGCAAGAGGAATACTGGCCGGTGGTGAGATAGCCAAGAGGGTATTTCTCAGGGTTGACCCAACACTCAGGGTTGAGGTGCTTATTAAAGATGGAGCCAAGGTAAAACCGGGAGACATAGTCGCCGATATTTCCGGTAAAGTAGTCAGTATCCTCAAAGCCGAGCGGACAGCACTTAATTTTCTCCAGAGGCTCAGTGGTATTGCCTCCCAGACAGCCCAGTATATAGCCAAAACACGGGGACTCAATGTCACTGTTACCGATACTCGCAAAACCACTCCCGGTCTCAGGTTACTGGAAAAGTATGCAGTGGGCATAGGCGGCGGGCAAAATCACCGCTTTCACCTGGGTGACGGCATCCTGATTAAGGATAACCACATAGCGGCACTACGTGCCCTGGGCATAAGCTTAAAGGATATTGTCACCAAGGCTAAACAGAATGCCCGGGGCTCTAAGGTTGAGATAGAGGTCAGAACCACCCAGGAAGCCGTGGAGGCAGTTGAGGGCGGGGCTGATATAATCATGCTGGATAATATGAGCCCTGATGAAATGTGCCGTGTAGTCAGCTTAATCCCAGGTCAGGTCAAGATTGAAGCCTCAGGAGGTGTTACACTGGCTAATGTCCGAGCTGTTGCCGAAACCGGGGTTAACCTTATCTCAGTGGGAGCTCTTACTCACTCTCCAAAAGCCTTAGACATCAGCCTTGAGCTTGAGCCACAGACGCTCAAACTGCTCTAATCTGCCTCGGGCGGAGCCAGTCCATGGGCTACGAGCAGTGGTATATCAGCCAGAATATGCTCAGTAGCGCCGTCAACAATCACCTTCCCCTGGTCAAGAATGATAGTCCGCTGGCACAAAGCTTGAACTAATTCCAGGTCGTGAGAAGCAACTATCTTGGTCATTGGTAATCTTTCGAGTAAGCCGATTAAAGACCACTTACTCCCAGGGTCAAGGTTTGCTGTTGGCTCATCAATCACCAGGATTTCCGGGTTCATCGCCAGGACGGTGGCTATAGCAATGCGTTTCTTTTCACCGACACTAAGATGATGAGGGGAGCGTTGCTCATAACCAGTCATCCCCACCCCATCAAGGGCTCTGGTTACTGACTCACGAACCTCAGTCTCAGAATGACCAATATTAATCGGACCGAAGGCAATATCATCAAAGACGGTAGGCGAAAATAACTGGTCGTCCGGGTTTTGAAACACCAAACCTACTTTGCTCCTGAGCCACTTCAGGTTTTTATCATCAACCGTCCTGCCGAAGACCTTTACCACACCATTACTACGCAGAATGCCATTCAGGTGAAGCAATAGCGTAGATTTACCGGCGCCATTGGGTCCAACCAGTGCCACTGTTCCTCCTTGATGTATCGTCAGGCTAATATCAGTTAAAGCCTGCTGACCATCAGGATAACAGAAGGAAAGGTTATCAACTCTTACAATCTCTTCCACAACACCTCAAACCCCTTCAAACATCCCTTGATAAACGACCTCTTAATACAACAGGTTAACCACGCTGGTCAGAATAAGAACTAAACTAAAGCTTATCCCAAAGTAGGCATCTGCCTGGCTGAAGTTCAACCGGTCTAGCGTTCGACTGTGCCCGTCAAAGCCACGAGCCAGCATAGCCGCATAGACCCGCTCCCCCCGCTCATAACTGCGAATGAACAGGGTGCCTATCATATTACCAATCGTCCGCAGTTGACACAACCTGCTACCGCCAAAATCACGACTATCCCTCGCCTGCCTCATCCGCATCACCTCATCAACCACAACAAAGATATACCGATACATAAAGGACAGAATCATTACCATCACCCTAGGCATGCCCAGTTGCTCCAAACCCTTGAGAAGATTGGGGAGTTTGGTGGTTGAGGTTAGCCAGATTAAGCTGAGAATGGAAAGCCAAGCCTTAATCAAGACATTCCACAGGACTTGAAGACCAGTATAGGTAACCGACACCTGCCATAGCCCTATATTATAGCTACCGGCTACCTCTCCCTCCTTAATGAAAGGGATGAAGATAGCAATCATCAACACAAAGGGCATAACTACCAGCGACCGCTTTAAGACATAAAAGATTGGTAGCTTGGACAAGAGGAGTAAAGCAGCCATGAAGAAAAGGTATAAGGCAAATACCTGCCACCTGATAGGTGGAGTGCTGATTACCGCCAGGATAAAAACCAGTGCGATAATAAACTTGGTGCGGGGGTCAAGCTTATGAATAAAACTATCCAAGTTACTATACCGGTCAAGAAAGCTATGTTTCACCGTAGCCGCCTTTGATAATAAGACATTATTTAGCCGCTTCTCTTCTCCTTGATTTCAATAGCCAGGCTATGCCATATACCACACCAAATAGAATAATGGTGCCAATTAACCCAGCCAGTATTGTCGCTACTACCTCATTCTCTATCCCGGGAAAGACATAGTCAGCAATAATCTGAAAGGGGGCTTCCCGCCCCAGCCCAAGAAAGCCCTTATCCTCGGCTACTCTCTCCAGCCCATCAGGCGAAGATGAAGCCAGGGGTGATAAGAAGGCCACTAACAAACAGGCAATCAAACCGATTTGCCACCACTTCATTTTTTCTCCTCCCGAGTATTAAATCCTCTGTAGCTGTAACAGGTCCGGTCTAGTTACCGCAACAAAACTGAGCACTCCCGCCGTAATTAACCCTTCACCAACGCCAATCAGGGCATGAAAGCCAGCCATAACCGGTAGAACCACCGCTAAAGGCGATGTCCCCGATACTACCAATTCAATGGCACAGGCAATAGACGCCAAAAACACCGAACCCCAGGCAGCGATAAAGCCGCCAATCAGCTTACTCCTCCCGTTACCACCCAAGAATGAGGTAACGCTGCGGTAGAGATAGTAACTACTAAAACTGGCAATGATGCCCATATTAAATATGTTTGCCCCCAGAGCCAGCAGCCCGCCATCCTGAAAGATAAGGCACTGGGCAATGAGAACACAGCTCATTATCAGCACCGATGCCCACGGACCGAGCAGGATGGCTGCCAGAGCAGCACCAATAAGGTGTCCCGAGGTACCTCCAGCAATGGGGAAATTGAGCATCTGGGCAGCAAAAATGAAAGCTGCCAGCACCCCCATCAACGGCACATGCTTTTCCCCCAGCTTACTATTGGCTACCCTTACCGCATTACCTATGCCGCCAGCTGACACTACACATGTAGATGCCACCGTAGCTACACTGAGAAAACCATCCGGGATGTGCATAATATGACCCCTTTAATGGATTTTTCAATTGAATGCGTTTGCAATTACATGCAACAGCAAATTAAAAAAATTTATTTACTGCAATTTACACAGCGCCCAAAAATAGCCAGGTGCCTCAGGTCAGCGCTAAACTTATACTCTCGGAGCAAGGCATTCTTGAGAGAAGACAGTAACGACTCATCAAGAGCGATTATAGCCCCGCACTCCTGACAGACCAGGTGGTGATGATGACCTTTGCCCACCGGATGATATCTAAGTCGACCTCCCCCGAAATCAGTCTCAGTTACCAGCCCGAGTCGCTTGAGTAATTCCAGGGAGCGATAGACGGTTGAGATGTTAACATGGGGATATTTAGCCACCACCTGGGCATAGATTTCCTCGGCGCTGATATGGTCATCGCTTTTTTCAATCGCCGACACAATCATCATCCGCTGAGGCGTCAGCCGATAGCCTAATTCGCTTAATTTACTAACTATGTCCTCAAGATGACTCATCTAACCTTCACCTAATCGACCAGATATTATACTAAAATCATTAATCTTTTGCAACCATTTGTAGTTGCATTGAGTTTCAATAAGAATAATCTTGAAATTATTCTCTACTATCCAATAGTATTGTTACCGGGCCATCGTTATGGATTTCTACCTGCATATACTGCTGAAAGCGCCCGGTTTCTACCTTTAGCCCGGTGGCACGAGCCTGCTCCACAAACCGCTCAAATAATTCTTCAGCCTGGGCTGGTGGTGCCGCATCAATAAAACTGGGACGGCGACCCTTGCTGGTATCAGCCAGGAGAGTAAACTGGCTCACTACCAATAGCTCGCCTTTAATATCCAGAGCGGAAAGATTAAACTTACCTGCTTCGTCAGAAAAAATACGCAGGTTAATAGTCTTTTGTATTAAATAATGGGCATCCTTTTCTGTATCCCCACTGGCTACAGCGATAAAAATCACCAGACCCCGACCTATCTTCCCCACTACCTCACCAGCAACGCTAACCGCGGCTCCGGTGACTCGCTGTAGCAGTGCCTTCACTTCTTCTTCTCCTTCCGTTTTTTCTCGGCAGGCATTTTCTCTACGGCCTCCGCCAAACTCGGCGTATCGGCTTTACGATTATCGGTAACATAAAAGCCACTCCCTTTGAAAATAACAGGAATGGAGTGAATGACACGGCGAGCCTTTCCCTGACATTCAGGACACACTGATATCGGATCCTCATCGAAACCCTGCTTCCTTTCAAAGCGAAAGTGACAAAGGCCGCA
>DAOVUZ010000047.1 GCA_030632305.1 Dehalococcoidales bacterium
CGAAGCGAAATACCTGCGGCGTCTGCACTGCCCATAGATTTCGACGTGGTGGCGTCTGATGCACTATTCTATCATCTCCCGCCATCTTAATTGTATCGGTAACCGGAACAGCTGCTACTGCCGCCCCGGTTTCTCGGGCTGCCTCCAGTCCACGCTCAATCAAGTCCGCAGTCACCAGCGGTCGGGCGCCATCGTGGATTATCACCCAGTCGCAGTGACTGAGATAGCTGAGTCCCGCCGCCACCGAATCCTGACGCCGCTTGCCCCCGGGACAAACATCGGTTACCTTTGGCCACCCCGCCTCAGCTACCAACTGCCGGCACCGCTCAAGGTTTTGTTTATTTACTACCAGAACCACCTGCTGAACCGAGCCATATTTTTGAAAAGCATCAACCGCCCGGGCTAAAACCGGTTTTCCAGCCAACAGGGCAAACGCCTTATCTACCCCACCCATCCGTCGGCTCTCACCGGCAGCGACGATAATGGCGGCTACTTTATCTGGAACCATATCCTCTACTCACTGTGTTTTGCTTCCTTTACCACACCGCCTCATAAACTCTGCAGTATTTAAATGTATCCAAAACCAATGCTCATGCCATGCTTCATCACCATATCGTTCTATAATGTCCTCCCTGTTTTGAGGGTTATCTTCTAGGTAAATCAATGCGCCATAATGAAACCCGGCAGCCATGTCATGCTCTTCGGCCCATTCTTCCCAATTCAAAGGTTCCCCTTGATATTCCCAGCTCATTATTTACCTTCTTTTCCCGAATTACATCAATGACCAGCCTGCGGCTATGATAACAGCGGCGACCGTAGCTATCGTCATAATAAATCCTGTTCTGTCTTGCTTCTTGCCTTCCCCTTGACCAGCCCCACCCCTATCGCTTCCCGCAGGGTGCTGACCGGGATAAGCTCAATATCTTTCGGGGGTGAAATCTTAGCACCAGCTTTAGGCACCAGACAACGGCTGAAGCCCAGCCTGGCTGCCTCGGCTAGCCGTCGGTCCAGTTGAGAGACGGCTCTCAGTTCCCCGCTCAATCCCACCTCCCCCGCTGCCACCAGTTTGGGATCAACCCCCATATCACGGAAGCTGGAGGCAATAGCCAGGGCAATACCTAAATCAGCCGCCGGTTCACCGATTCTAAGCCCGCCGGTAACATTGGCGATAATATCCTGATTACCCAGCTTTAAGCCCACCCGCTTGGTCAGCACCGCCGTAATCAGCAGCAACCGCCCGAAGTCAACCCCGTTAGCTGTGCGCCGGGGTAAGCCAAAGCTGGTGGGGGTAGTCAGGGCTTGAATCTCCACCAGCAGGGGTCGGCTGCCCTCAAGGGTAGAAACTACCGCCGAGCCTATTGCCTCGCCCCACCGCTGCGACAGGAACACCTGCGATGGATTATCCACCTCTATCAGCCCCTGTTCCTTCATCTCAAAAACACCGACCTCATTGGTAGAGCCAAAGCGATTTTTCACGCAACGCAATAACCTGAAGGCGCTAAACGGTTCACCCTCAAGGTAAAGCACCACATCAACGATATGCTCCAGAACCCGGGGACCGGCAATAGCCCCCTCCTTGGTTACATGCCCGGTGATGAAAACGGGCACGGCGCTGAGCTTTGACCAGTGCATAAGCCGCAGTGTGCACTCCCGCACCTGGGTTATACTGCCCGGGGCAGTATCCAGCTCGGGGAGGCAGACTGCCTGGATAGAATCAATAACTACCAGGTTTGGTGATAACTGCTCAATCTGGTTCAGGATAACCTCAAGGTCAGTCTCAGCCAGAAGGTAGAGCTGCTCACCTTTCAGTCCCAGGCGCTCAGCCCTGAGCTTGGTCTGGTGAACTGATTCCTCCCCGGAAACATAAACCACCTTACCCCGGGCACGGGCTATCAGGGCTGAAGTCTGAAGCAGGAGGGTTGACTTGCCAATACCGGGGTCGCCGGCAATGAGAACCAGGGAGCCAGATACCACCCCCCCGCCCAGCACCCGGTTAAACTCGGCTAGAGGAAGTGGATAGCGGTCGGAGGCCTCAATAACAACCTGAGATAGCTCCTGGGGAGGATTTTCCAGCGCTGGAGTTCGGGAGGGAGTAGCCGTGTGGACTGTGGTCTCGACAAAGCTGTTCCACTGCTGGCAGTTGGGGCAGCGTCCCAGCCATTTAAGGCTCTCCTTGCCGCACTGCTGGCAGACAAAAACAGTCCTGCCGCGGGATTTATCCATAGCTTGACTTTACTCGGTTTCAGGTAGTAACGCAAGGGGAATTTGGTTAAGATGGGGGTTTGACAGGCTCAGGCTATCCAGTAGCCTTACCGTGTAATTGTTTGAGCTTTTTTATTATTTCCCGTTCCTCTATGAAATTTGTGGTATAATCTCCCCGCTGAAAAATCTCATCGTCGAGGGCTACCTTGTGGAAGGGGATGTTGGTTTTTATTCCGTCGATAATAAACTCGTCAAGTGCCCGTCTCATACTCGAAATAGCTTTATCCCGGCTTCCACCCCAGACCAGCAGCTTCACTATCAACGAGTCGTAGTGAAAGGGCAGGGTATATCCAGCATATACTCCACTATCAACCCTGACCCCGAAACCGCTGGGAGGCTGGTAGGCAGTTATCTGGTATGGGGAAGGCAAGAAATCCTGGAGCGGGTCTTCAGCGTTAATCCGGCACTCTATTGCCGAGCCCCGAAGTTGGATATCATCCTGGGTGTAGCCCAGCTCCTCCCCTGCCGCTATCCTTATTTGCTCCTTAACCAAATCCATCCCGGTAGTGAGCTCGGTAATGGGGTGTTCAACCTGGAGACGGGTGTTAACTTCGTTGAAAAAGTACTCGCCGGTGTCCATAGAATAGATGAACTCCACAGTCAGGGCACTAACATATTTTAATATTTTAGCCACTTTAACTGCCGTCTGTCCCATTTCTCTCCTCGATTGGGGGGTCATCACCGAGGAGGGGGCTTCTTCAATAAGCTTTTGATACCGCCGTTGAATAGAGCATTCACGTTCACCCAGGTAAACCACATTACCCTTTTCATCGGCTAATATCTGAAACTCAATGTGTTTTATTCTAGGGATATATTTCTCAATATAGAAAGCTGATATGCCAAAGGCAGAGTTTCCCCGTGATTCGGCATACTTCATTGCTTCCACCAGTTCATCCCTGTCTTTGGCTACTCTCATCCCAATTCCACCGCCAGCGCCGCTGGGTTTGACAATCACCGGATAACCGATGTCATCCACAGCTTTAATAGCCTCGGTCATTTCACTGGCACTCTCTATAGCCTCGTCAGTACCGGGGGTAACGGGGATGCCATTTGTTTTCATCAGCTTGCGCGCCCTGTGCTTGGGCTTTCCCCGGTGCATGGACTCACTGGGGGGACCAATAAATTTAACGCCGCTCTGTTCACAGGCTTCAACAAAGCTGGGATTCTCGGATAGGAAACCATATCCCGGGTAAATAGCCTCGGCTTCACACCTCTTGGCGATATCAAGAATTTTTTTAATATTTAAGTAACTGTTAGCGGGGCTTGATTCCCCCAGGGGGTAAGCCTCATCGGCATGCTTTACGAATAAAGCATCAGCATCAGCATCGGAGTAAATGGCAACAGCGCGTATTCCCAGTTCTTTGCACTCCCTAACTGCTCTGAAGGCAATTTCTCCGCGATTAGCGATTAAAATCTTATTGAACACTTCACCAGCCTATTTTGGGTAAATAAAAAAGGGTGGTTTTAATATGTATCTTGTTTTCCCGCCCTTTCTGCAATACACCTAGTATTTTGGATAATAGCTTATGATTTATCATCTCCCAGTAAGGCGCCTACAGTTGCCGGGCGCATTACAATCTCTTCTCCTTCTAGGTCGACTACCGCCGTATCCCCTGACTGGAATTGACCACAGAGCAGACTTTCTGAAAGTTTATCTTCAACCATGTCCTGGATCACCCGGCGTAGCGGTCGAGCCCCAAAGACCTCGTCGTAACCCTTCTCCCCCAAAAAATCTCTAGCGGCTTCGGTCGCCTCTAGCTTTATCCCCTTCTCAACCAGTTGCTCGGCTACTTTAGCCAGCATCAAATCAACTATCTTTCGGATATGCTCCTTAGTCAAGGCGTGAAACACCACCACGCCATCAACACGATTGAGAAACTCGGGACGGAAGGTCTTCTTTAATTCGCCAAGCAGCTTTTCCTTCATCTTCTCGTAGGCTAGCTGCTGAGTTTTGGTCTCGTCAGTGTGAGAGGCAAAACCAATTGTAGTCCCTTTCCTGATAAGCTCAGCACCAATGTTGCTGGTCATAATAATAATACTGTTGCGGAAATCAACCCGCCGACCCTTGGCATCAGTCAGGTGACCATCATCAAATATTTGGAGCAATATATTGAATACATCAGGGTGAGCCTTTTCAATTTCATCCAGAAGTATGGTGCAATATGACTTGCGCCTCACTGCCTCAGTTAATTGCCCGCCTTCCTCATAGCCAACATATCCTGGTGGTGCCCCGACCAGTCGGGCTACAGTGTGTCTCTCCATAAACTCAGACATATCAAGCCTGATTAGGGCGTCCTCACTGCCAAACATAAACTCAGCCAGGGCTCTGACCAGCTCTGTCTTACCAACACCGGTTGGACCTAAAAAGATAAAGTTGCCTATAGGGTGCCTGGGGTCCTTGACTCCGGCCCGGGCTCGCCTTATCGCTTTAGAAATAGTATTAATCGCTTCATCCTGACCAATAATACGCTTATGGATTACCTCCTCCATGTTAAGCAGTCGCTTCATCTCATCGCTAGCTAATTGGACTACTGGAATCCCGGTCCACATACTGACCACTTCAGCGATGTCCTCGGCACTCACCGCTGGCACCTCTTGCTCTTTCTCCGCCTGCCACTCCTCTTCCAGCTTGTTTATTTTTTCCTGAATCTGAACTTCCCGCTGGCGCAGTTCGGCAGCATAATCATACTGCTCGGTGGCTAGGGCTGCCTCTTTATCCTTATGTACACTATCCTCAACCTGCTTGGCTTCCTTCAAGGTAAAGGGTACAGTCCGGTGTCTAATCCTTACCCGTGACGCTGCCTCGTCAATGAGGTCGATAGCCTTGTCGGGCAGAAAGCGGTCAGGTATGTATCTGGCGGCTAATGTTGCCGCTGCATTCAGTGCCTCATCACTTATCAGTAGATGGTGATGTTCCTCGTAGCGCTCCTTAATCCCGCGCAAAATCTCCAGCGTTTCTTCTACGGAAGGCTCCTCTACTAAAATTGGCTGAAAGCGGCGTTCCAGCGCTGCATCCCGCTCCACATACTTGCGGTAATCGTCAAGGGTAGTTGCCCCGATACACTGTAGTTCCCCGCGTGCCAGCGAGGGTTTGAGGATACTGGCGGCATCAATCGCTCCCTCCGCCGCCCCAGCACCGACAATGGTGTGGAACTCGTCAACAAAGAGCACGCAGTTTCCCGCAGCCTTTATCTCGTCGACAATCTTTTTAAGCCGTTCTTCAAACTCGCCCCGGTATTTTGTCCCGGCTACTACTGCCCCCATGTCCAGTGTTATTATCCGTTTTCCTTCCAGTGTTTCAGGGACATCACCGGCAACAATATGGTGAGCCAGGCCCTCAACGATTGCCGTTTTTCC
>DAOVUZ010000068.1 GCA_030632305.1 Dehalococcoidales bacterium
AAACACCACCTGAAGACTTCGTGGCAGAATAAGTTAACCCATATGGAAATGAGACCGCGAGAGGAGTGGTTAGAGGCAAAGGGAGCTACGCCTGCAATAATCAGTGAAGAATTATTCAATCAAGTACAACAGAAATTAATGAGAAACAAGGAACTTGCTCTACGTAATGCCAGACGTGAGTATCTATTATCAGGTTATGTGTTTTGTGAAACCTGTGACAGAAGGTATCTGGCACGTAAGAATACCGGTAGCAGGTCTTATTACAAATGCCCTAGGTGCAAAGGTAAAGGCTTAAATGCTGACAGGATTGAAGCGGCGGTGTGGAATAAGATAGAGGAAGCATTATCAAAGCCTGAACTAGTGCTCAATGGCATTGAGATGCTACGTAACGAACAAAACAAAGGGGACCGCTATCAGAGGGAATTAGATGGAATAGATACAACGATTCGTCACCTAGACAAGGAGAAGGATAGGGTCTGGAAGGCTTTCATGCTGACGGGTGATGAAGGTCAGTTCACATCTGAAGTAAGGCTCATTATGTCACGAATAGACGAACTTAAAGCAGGGAGAGCGGAGTTGGAGAAGAAGCTTGAACTAATCTCTGACACAGAGGTAAATGTAGAAGCCATACAACAATACTGTGAAATGGTAAATCGCAACCTGAGTAACCTGACATTTGCGGAAAAAAGAAATGCACTGGAAGCATTGAGGATACGGGTAATGGCGGGAAACGAGCAAATCACGATTGAAGGTACAATTCCAATTGTGTCCAGTCAATGTGCATGATTCGACGAGTCATTACTCTCCCCGGGAAACGAAGGCTTTAACCCTGCGCTCAAAGACACTTCGCTCAAGGAGGACACGGTGCTGGCATTTGAGGCATTTAATTCTGATATCAGCCCCGAGCCTGACCACCTGCCACTCATAGCCACCACAAGGGTGCTTCTTCCTCAGGCGAACCACATCGCTCAGCTTTATCTCCATAACCACGCTAATACCCCAGCCCCGCCTTTTTTCTTATTTCCGCCTCATCCAGAGCTTCAGCTAGTCCCCTCAGGAAGGGGGTTGAGGCGTTCTCCAAAAGCCATAGGGCAAAGGCAAAGCCTTCATCCTCTAGTTCCTTACCTCCAAGCTCGCTGGCTACCTTTAATTCTACCTTCTCTTCGTTTCCCTTGGCGATAACAAAGCTTTTTAGATTGCTTATCACCCTCACCCCCTTCAATCTTCCCTTAATTAAGGGGTAGACCGATATGAGTTAATCTGCTCTCTTAGTGATGAGGCAACACGGCGCGCTGACTGGGCGAAGTCTCCTTCCCGCGAGGCGTAGATAATTTGCCGCGACGAGTTTAAGATTGCTCTCTCTCCTTGGGCATCAACCCCGTAGCGGACCGCCAGAGTTATGTCTCCCCCTTGGGCACCGATGCCCGGTATCAAAAGAGGCATATCGGCGTGAGCCTGCCGGATCAGCCTTAATTCCTCAGGGCAGGTAGCCCCGATAACCAGCCCGATGTTGCTGTGGATGTTCCACTGGCTGGCTTTAAGGGCTACCAGCTCAAACAGGGGGCGGTAGCCGAGTTCTGTCTCACAGCGAAGAGACTGGAAGTCAACAGCACCGGCGTTTGAGGTCCGGCACAGGATGAATACCCCTTTATCGGTGTACTGGATAAAGGGCTCTATGGAATCGAAGCCCAGGTAGGGGTTCACTGTGGTGGCATCAAAGCCGAGGTTGGCAAAAATAGCCTTGGCATAAGCTTTAGCCGTATTACCTATATCTCCCCGCTTACCGTCTCCTATTATTGGTATGTTACCGGGTATACATTTAATGGTGCCCTTCAGGGCACCCAGCCCCTCATCTCCCAGGGCTTCATAGAAGGCAAGGTTGAGTTTATAGGCGCATACCAGGTCGGCAGTAGCCTCAATAATTGCCTTATTAAATTCAAAGACCTTTATCTGGCTGGGCATCAACTCCGGGTCGGGGTCAAGCCCGATACATAGCAGGCTTTTGTTTTTTCGGCTGGCATTTAGCAACTTTTCAATGAAATTCACCTGGCACCCCCCTTAATAGGCTGATAATATCAGTGGCTGTGGGGTAGGTCAAGTGGACACGGGGTTGTTTAGCAACCTCACCAGCTTCCAGCTTTTAATTGTTTGCCACTAATTAGTGGTGATATAATTGGCTGATATTTGGCAAAGGAGTGGCAAGCGTGGATTATCAGCAGGTTCTAGACTATATATGTAGCTATACTGACTATGAGAAGGTTCCAATGCCACACGACCCCGCTTTTTATGACCTGAGGCGTGTGGATGAACTGCTGGCTTATTTAGGTAATCCCCATCTGGGAGCCAGGTCAGTTCATATTGCCGGCACCAACGGCAAGGGTAGCACCGCCGCTATGATAGCCTCAGCCCTTACTGCCGCCAGTTATACTACCGGGCTCTACACCTCACCCCATCTGCTTACCTGGCGAGAGCGCATCAGGGTCGATGGAGAATTAATCTCTGAGGCAGAGCTTGCTGCTCTTGTGGAGAGGGTTAAGCCTGAGGTTGAGGTAGTGAACCAGAGGGCTACCTATGGCGAGTTGACTACCTTTGAGCTGCTAACCGCACTGGGCTTTGCCTACTTCAAGCTAAAGGGTGTAGATTTTCAGGTGCTGGAGGTAGGGATGGGGGGCAAGTTTGATGCTACTAATATCATTAACCCTGAGGTTTGCGTTATTACCTCTATCAGCCTTGACCACACCGAGGTATTGGGTAACTCTCTGGCTATCATCGCTGCTGAGAAGGCTGGTATCATCAAGGCTGGCTGTGTGGTAGTGACCTCTCCTCAGCCTGACGAAGTAGATAAGGTAATACAAGAAACCTGCCATAGTTGTGGGGTAGAGTTGGTCAGGGTGGGTACTGATGTCAGCTGGCGGGGTCTTGGTTCTGACCTTAATCGGCAGTTATTTCAGGTGACGGGGAGGTTGGGTGGTTATGAGCTATCCATTCCCCTTTTTGGTCAACACCAGCTGGGCAATGCCGCTACTGCGGTGGCTGCCCTTGAGGTCTTGGCGGGAAAGGGTTTTAATATTTCCAGGGATAATATCATTGATGGTTTGGCACGGGTAAGCTGGCCGGGTCGACTCCAGATTCTTCGCCGTTGCCCTCTTATAGTGGTTGATGGTGCTCATAACCCCGATTCAGCCCGGAAGCTGAGGCAATCTCTGGAGCAATACTTTGCCTTTGACCACGCTATCTTGGTTATCGGGACATCCTCGGATAAGGATATAGCTGGTATAGTCTCCGAGTTGTTCCCCCTTTTTGATAAGGTTATTGCCACCTGTTCTCGCCATCCTCGGGCTACGGCACCGGCACTGCTTAAAACTGAGTTTGCCAGGCACGGAGTAGAAACGCAGGTAGTGGAGGGTGTTTCCACTGCCCTATCTCAGGCTCTGGCTCTAGCTGGGGACGGAGACCTCATCTGTGTTGCTGGCTCGCTGTTTGTAGTCGCCGAGGCAATTGAGTGGCAAAGCGGCGAGGACGCTTGAGGGGGCGACCTCCAGCGAAGTAAGGTTGATGAATAGGCTCAGGGGGTGGTGTCATATTGGGTAGTTATAGCTTCTTGAGGTAACATGCTGCCCAGGATTTTCTCTAGTGCCATAGTGTGGCTACAAAGCCCCCAGTCTGGGAAAAAGTGGCAGGAGCAATGCCATTTACCGTCTTTATAGCTGGTGGTGTAATTATCATGCTCTCCCTGGAATTCCACCGATAGCTCACGGAAGGTAATGCGGTCTGTTTCTTGGGCATAGCGTTTTGCCTTTTCGATTTTCCCAATTAAGCTGGACAGCATAGTTATCCCTCCTTAACTAAGAAAGCACCGGCTCATTTATGCCAGTGCTTCTTTTCACTCTTGTGATAACTTATAATTACTAAACGCATATCATCTACCTCTAATTTTACTCCCTTTTTGCTCATAAGTCTAGGCAGGTTAAAGATTTTAGTTGCCTTTATGGGAGCTATTGGGGTAAGATGTGTTGCGGGAAGGAGGTTCCACCAGAGATGACGACCAAGCTAGTTGTTGACGCTGGCATCTGTGGTAAGACTACTACAATAGATGTTGTTAGTATCCCCGGTCACAAGGTTAGAGTTTCTATCACCAGCGACTGTGAAGGGGTTAGTAAAATGAGTGAGGAACTTAAGGAGTTGGACTGGCTAAGCCTCTGGAAGCAGGAGGGTGATGGTTATTCCGCTTACCAAGCTGCGTCACAGTGTACCCAACATTTTATGTGCCCCGTTCCTGTGGCTATTCTCAAAGCAATTGAGGTAGAGGTTGAGCTTGCATTGCCGAAAGATGTGACTTTCAGCTTCAAGACGGTAAAATCGGGGCAAGAATGATGAGAGGTGAAGTAGATGCCTATTTATGAGTATGAGTGCGGCCTTTGTCACTTTCGCTTTGAAAGGAAGCAGGGTTTCGATGAGGATCCGATATCAGTGTGTCCTGAATGTCAGGGAAAGGCTCGCCGTGTCATTCACTCCATTCCTGTTATTTTTAAAGGGAGTGGCTTTTATGTTACCGATAATCGTAAAGCCGATACGCCGAGTTTGGCGGAGGCCGTAGAGAAAATGCCTGCCGAGAAAAAACGGAAGGGGAAGAAGAAGTGAAGGCACTGCTACAGCGAGTCACCGGAGCCGCGGTTAGCGTTGCTGGTGAGGTAGTGGGGAAGATAGGTCGGGGTCTGGTGATTTTTATCGCTGTA
>DAOVUZ010000110.1 GCA_030632305.1 Dehalococcoidales bacterium
CCAGGTCAAGCTCGGCGTTAGCTGCCCGGAATGTGGCAGCGAGCTGGTGGAGAAGGTAAACAAAAAGAAGCGCACCTTCTACGGCTGCAGCAACTACCCCAATTGCCAGTTTGCCACCAATTTCAGACCCCTCCCCCAGCCCTGCCCCAAGTGTGGTGGACTCTTAACCGCATACAGGGGGAAGTGGGCAAAATGCAGTAAGTGCGAGTATAAAGGGAAGCTCCAGCAGGACTAAATCCCATGCAAGAAGTCTTTAATAAATACATAAATTATCTTGAGGCGGAGAGGAATGCTTCGCCCTACACGGTGCGCAATTATACCACTGACCTGCTACACTTCTTCCAGTTTCTCAAGGCTAAAGGGGTTGACTCGCTGAAGGAAGTAGATAAGCATATTCTGCGTGATTACCTGTCCTATGTTATGGAGCAGGGCTTCGTCAAGGCAAGTATTGCCCGCAAGCTGTCGGCTATTCGCTCCTTCTATCGCTACTTACAGCGAGAGGAAATAATATCCACCAACCCGGTAGCCACCGCCTCCTCACCCAAGCTGGATAAGCGTCTGCCTTCATTTCTTACTATAAACGAGGTGGAGCGACTTCTGGAGGCTCCTGATTCATCCAAGCCACAGGGGCAACGTGACCGGGCTTTAATGGAGCTACTCTATGCCTCCGGTCTCAGGGTGAGTGAACTGGTAAGTTTAAATCTGGAGCAGATTAATCTTGATAGTTGTGAAATCCGTGTCCGGGGTAAGGGGGACAAGGAACGGATGGTGCTAATGGGCAAGCCAGCAGCCAGGGCATTGAGTGATTACCTCAGCCAGGGCAGACCCAAGCTACTGGGTAAAAAGGGGAGCAGTGCTCTACTCCTTAACCCCGATGGGGGACGCCTCTCGGGACGAAGAGTCCAAACAATACTAGGTAAATATGCCAATATAGCCGGTATCGACAGGAGGGTTCATCCCCATATGTTGCGTCATACCTTTGCCACGCATTTGCTTGATGGCGGGGCTGATTTAAGAGTAGTCCAGGAGCTTCTAGGTCATGCCAGCCTGTCCTCCACCCAGATTTATACTCATGTAACCCAGAGCCAAGCGAGAAAGGTATATCTATCGGCTCACCCTATGGCAAAGGAAAAGGACAATGAGCCTGAAGAATAGACTACAAAGGTTGCACCCAAGGTTGGGGAAAGAGGAGATTGACGGTATTTTCGTCTCTCAACCAGAGAACAGGTGTTACCTTTCCGGCTTTGATGGCTCGGCAGGTTTCCTGCTGATTACACCACAAAACAAAATCCTAGCCACTGACTTCCGCTACATAGAGCAAGCCCAAAAACAAGCTCCCGACTACGAGATTTTTCCAATTTCCAGTGGTATACCAGATTGGCTACCCAAGCTGGCAGCTGACGTTGGGTTGAAGCGGCTGGGGTTTGAAGCGGGACATATTACCTTTGCCATATATCAGCAGTTAACCGATGTATTGAAGCAATCCCAGCTCAAGCTTATCCCGGTAGATGGACTGGTAGAATCCCTCCGGGTTTTAAAAGAGCCTGAAGAAATTGAGCTTATTACTGAAGCGGTAGAAATAACCGATAGTGCTCTTGAATATATTAAAGATATGATTCATACTGGTATGAGTGAAAAGGAGGTAGCCTGGGAAATAGAGAAATTCCTGAGAGAGAAAGGCAGTGAGCCAATACCCTTTGATGTTATTGTTGCCTCAGGCCCAAATTCAGCTCTACCCCACGCCAAGCCTTCATCACACGCCATCCAATCCGGTGAGCCAATAATAATTGATATTGGAGCCAGGGTTGGAGGCTACTCCAGCGACCTGAGCCGCACTATCTACCATGGCACGGCTGATGATACCTTAAACAAGGTATATGATACTGTTCTCAGGGCACAGCTTGCGGCAATAGCGGCAATTAAGAAGGGTATGACTGGCGGCGAAATTGACGATGTGGCCAGGATGGTTATCAAGCAGGCAGGCTATGGTGAAGCCTTCAGGCATGGTTTAGGACATGGCATAGGGTTAGCGCCTCATGAGCAACCCCGGCTTGGTCCAAATTCACCCGATAAATTTGCCGCTGGCATGGTATTTACTATTGAGCCCGGTATTTATCTTACCGGCTGGGGAGGAGTGAGGATTGAGGATATGGTGGTAATAGAAGAAGATAAGATAAGGGTAATTTCAAAAGCCAGGAAATAAAAATAATATTGGGGTTTTTATATGATAAGTGGTAGTGAGCTAAGAAAAGGGATTACTATTGAACTGGAGGGCGAGCTATACCAGGTTATCGACTACCAGCATATCAAGATGAAACGGACTGCCCTGGCCAAGGTAAAGCTTCGTGATATTAAGGCTGGCCACACTATTGAGCGAACCTTTCAGTCTGACGACAAACTTATCTGGGCACGTCTTGAGTCCCGCAGTATGCAGTATCTGTATAACGATGGCAACTTGTATTATTTTATGGATGAGCAAAGCTTCGAGCAGATGCCTATCAGTGCCAGCCAACTGGGTGATGCCATCAACTACCTGAAAGAAGGCATGTCTCTGGAAGTATCAAGCTATAAAGGGGAACTGATAGGGGTGGAGCTACCCATTACTGTTGAGCTTCAGGTAACTGAAACCGGTCCTAGTTTCAAAGGTGATACGGCAACCACCGGTAATAAACCAGCTAAGCTAGAAACTGGCATTACCATCCAGGTCCCTCTGTTTGTTGATAAAGGGGATGTTATCAAGATTGACACCCGTAGCGGCGAATATTTAGAGAGGGTCGGCTGAGGTTGACTAAATTGCTGAAGGCTGACTTTCATATTCACACTGAATATTCAATGGATTGTAATACCCCATTACAAGATATAATCAATCGCTGCCTAGAGATTGGCATAAACTGTATTGCTATAGCTGACCATGGCACTACTGAAGGTGGACTAAAGATGCAGACTATAGCCCCCTTCCCTGTAATCGTAGC
>DAOVUZ010000062.1 GCA_030632305.1 Dehalococcoidales bacterium
ATTGCGACTATTGAGCGCAAGCTTAACGATACCCCTTCAATCCTTTATCACAGTTCTGGCACGCCGGCTCTGTCAATTGGTGTGTCGTTCGCGTCGGCGGTAAATGTAGTTGATGTAGGTAAACGGCTTGATAGCAAAATAGCCGAGCTAGAGCAGCGTCTGGCTACAATAGAAGGAAATAAAGATGAAAGTATATAACACCCTATCGGGACAGAAAGAGGAGTTCCTCCCCGGGGGTGATGAAGTCAAGATGTATGTCTGCGGAGTTACCCCCTATGATGAATGCCATATCGGTCATGCTATGAGCTATATCATCTTTGATGTTATCCGGCGCTATCTCCAGTTTCGTGGCTACAAGGTGAAATATGTGCAGAATATTACCGATATTGACGATAAAATTATAGAGCGGGCGGCTAAGCGTGGTGTTTCTACCCATGAGCTGGCGGAGAAATTTGCTAATAGCTACTTTGAGGATATGGATGCCCTGAATATTGGTCGGGTTGATATTCAACCTAAGGCTACCGGGGAGATACCCAAGATTATCGAAGTGATACAGGGGCTGGTGGATAAGGGGTATGCCTATCCAGCCGGAGGCAGTGTCTATTTCAGGGTAAGGAATGTTCCCGATTACGGGAAACTGTCTCACCGCAATCTGGAGTCCATGATGGCTGGAGAGTGTGCTGTGGGTGGGGAAGACAAAGAGAGCCCTATGGACTTTGTCCTGTGGAAGGCAGCCAAACCCGGTGAGCCATCGTGGGAAAGCCCCTGGGGAAACGGTAGACCGGGCTGGCATATTGAGTGCAGTACTATGTCCTTAAAATACCTTGGTGATACCCTTGATATTCATGGTGGCGGGCAGGACCTGGTTTTCCCCCACCATGAGAATGAGATAGCCCAGTCAGAGAGCTTTACCGGGGTAAAACCCTTCGCCAAATACTGGCTACATAATGGGCTGATGCAGCTGGGTGAAGAGAAGATGAGCAAATCCCTGGGTAACCTGATAACGATAAAAGAAGCCATGGAGAAATATAGCGCCGATGCCCTCCGCATCTTTATTCTAAGCTCCCACTACCGCAGCCCGCTTACCTATTCTGAGGAGGCGCTGGAGGCAGCGGAAAGAGGTGTTGAGAGGCTGCGCCAGGCAGCTAGTGGTGAAGATAGAGGGGAGGAGGTTGGTAAGAGAGTAGATACTGAGCCTTACCGGCAAAGGTTCACTGAGGCTATGGACGATGATTTCAATACCCCCCAGGCGATTGCCACCCTGTTTGATTTAGCCAGGGAGATTAATAAGTATGATGACGAGGGAGCCAATACAGAGAAGGCGCGCGAGATTCTCAAAGAACTGGCGGGTGTATTGGGCTTGACACTTGAACTACCAGAGAAACCATCCCTTGATGCTAAATCCTACTCGGATATTGTAGGCTCAATCAGGGTTATAGCTCCTGAAACTAGACAGTGGCAGCCTTCTGAGAACGAGTCCTATATTGAGCATCTGATCCAGCTTCGCGACAATTTTAGAGCAGCGGGGCAGTTCCAGCTTGCCGATGAAATACGGGCTAAACTGGACGAGCTAGGCATAGCCCTCGAGGATACCCCTAAAGGGACGGCGTGGAAGCATAAGAGATAATCAGAGGAGGCAAATTATGTGGCAAAAAGTAGCTTTCACCTTAATAGGCATTGGTGTAGTGGTTATAATTTATTATGGTGTTAAAGGCTTTTTCTTCAGTGCCGATGTTCCTTTAGCTATCAGGATAGCCATCGGTATCATTGGTTTTGGAATATTAGTCCTCCTGGGAATAGCCATTAAAGACCGACGTAAAAAAGCTAAAACCGAGGATTTTAAGGAGATAGAGAAATGATTATTACCACCTCGGGACAGGTAGAAGGCAAAACAATTGCTCACACTGTGGGTCTGGTCAAGGGAAGCACTATCCGGGCAAGACATCTGGGCAGGGATGTTATGGCGGGGCTGAGGGGTTTGGTGGGCGGCGAGATAAGCGAATACACCAAGATGATGGCTGAAGCCAGGGAAGAAGCCATTCAGCGGATGGTAGAAGATGCGGAGAAGAAGGGGGCTAATGCCATAGTCAGCATGAGGTTTGGCACCTCAATGGTAATGCAGAATGCGGCAGAGGTGCTAGCCTACGGGACCGGCGTGGTGCTGGAATAGATAAAGCGCTAAACCCGGCGCCAGGGCTTTTATCTTATTCTCACCTCGTTACCTGCCTCGGCATCAAGGAAGGCTTGGGCACTGCCCCCCTTTAACGATACCTCCAGATATCCACTGCTGCCAACGAGGGCTAGTAGCCCTTCTCCTTCGGCATAGGTATGGCTTAATCCCGAGATGAACTGATTACCGACCTCAATGGTTATTGCCTGTCCTATCTGAGGTAAGTCATCGCCCTTGATATTGGTAATCAGATTGCCAAAGCTATCAATATGGAGGATATGCCCCACCAGCGAGCCATCTGATGCCCGATACGGCTGGGGGAGGGGTAACATGGTAACCGAGGTTACTGCCTCACCAAAATCTGCTGGCGGGAAGCCTAAAGAAAGCCGAGCCGCTACATAAGCATCGGCCATGCCAAAATCAGTGGTCAGGGTTATTACGGCACCCATTCTATTCCTAGCTCTACACCGGGGATTACACGCCAAGCCTGAGCGTAATTACTGAGAGGACAACGAATAAAACCACCAGGACAACAGTAAGTTGAAACAATGTCTTTTCCACACCCCGTTTGGTTCGATAGACAGAGTCAGGCTGACCAAAGATACCACCCAGTCCCCCACCGCGAACCTGTAACAGAATAACTGCTATCAAGGCAACAGCCAGCACAATTTGAGCCACATTGAAATAGGTTTGCATCTTATCCTTCCTCCAGCTTCCTCTTTAAAAGTTCATTCACCAGCTTCGGGTTAGCCCGACCCCTGGTAGCCTTCATTATCTGCCCGACCAGAAACTTGAGCGCCTGCTCCTTCCCTGCCTTAAAGTCGGCTACGGGTTGAGCATTAGAGTTTATCACCTGGACGACCGCCTCTTCAATCTCACTAGTATCACTGATCTGGCTGAGTCCCTGCTCTTTGATGATTTCTTCAGCACTTTTTCCCGTGTTAAACATTTCCTCAAATACCGTCTTGGCACTGGCACCACTGATATCACCTTTGTCTATCACATCCAGCAACCGACAAAACTGCTCAGGGCTAACCCTGGGATTACTTATCTCGGTACTGGTAGCATTGAGCAGTCGACTGAATTCGCCCAGGAGCCAGTTACTCACTGTTTTAGCTCTCTTAGGTAGTAGCAGGCTGTGGGGTATTCCTGTCTTGAGGCAGGCTTCAAAGTAGTCAGCCATTGCCTTGGAGCTGGTAAGCAGGTTAGCATCATAGAGGGGCAGACCATATTCAGTAACAAATCGATCCCGTCTGGCTTCAGGTAACTCAGGAATTTTTAACCTTATTTCCTCCACCCAGTCCCGGTTTAACACCAGAGGCGGCAGGTCTGGCTCAGGGAAGTAGCGGTAGTCATGGGCATACTCTTTACTGCGTTGTGATACCGTTTTACCCTTCTCCTCGACCCAGCCCCTGGTTTCCTGGACCAGCTTCCCGCCCTCGGCTGTCACCTTCCTCTGTCGTTTGGCTTCATACTCCATAGCCCGGTAGACTGCCTTGAAGCTATTCATATTTTTGACCTCGACCTTAGCCAGAGAATCCGGACTGCTCTCCGGGCGAATACTGATATTGGCATCGCACCTGAAGCTTCCTTCCTCCATATTTGCTGTAGATACACCAAGATACTGGAGTATACTACGCAGCTTCATCAAGTACTGACTGGCTTCCTCCGGGGAGCGAAGGTCAGGTTCGCCGACAACCTCCATTAGCGGCACCCCAGCCCGATTAACATCCACCAGGCTGTAGGCTTCTCCCTCGGGGGAGGTGCGGTGTATCAGCTTGGCTACATCCTCCTCAAGGTGAACGCGGGTTATACCCACCCTCTTCTTCTCGCCATTAACTTCAATAGCCAGCCAGCCCCCCTGTCCGAAGGGAGCATCATACTGCGAAATCTGATAACCCTTCATCAAATCGGGATAAGGATAGTTCTTACGGTCAAACTTGGTGTAATCGGACATAGCGCAGTGCAGCGCCAGGGCAGTCATTATGCTATACTCCACGGCTTGCTGATTAATGGTAGGCAGAACGCCGGGCATACCCAGGCACACCGGGCAGACATGGGTGTTGGGTGGAGCGCTGGCGTAGTCAGCACTACAGCGACAGAACATCTTGCTCCTTGTCAAAAGCTGGGCGTGAACCTCCAGCCCGATAATAGTCTCGTAGTTCACCACCTATCTCACCTTGTCCGAAAACATGTTTAGTATAGCAATATTGTCGGTGACTGACAAGGAATAGGTTTTATCTATCTACCTCACCCCCTGTATCCCCCTCTCCCCTTAATAAATAATCTTATGTATGCTATAATTTCTAGTGTAGGTGTGGGGATGTAGCTCAGTAGGGAGAGCGCTGCGTTCGCATCGCAGAGGTCGGGGGTTCGAATCCCCCTATCTCCACCAAATTTCAATAGTCATAGAGGTAATAGTGATGGCTAATGAGGCTAAAGAGCCCAAGAAAAAGGGAATTAGTGGGCTGGTTTTTGTAGGCTGCTTGATGCTTGGCTTTGCCATAGGCTTTATAACAGGGCAGATCCCAACTGGTATTTTCGGTGGTTTGGGTGTCGGCTTTATAGCTATGGCAATAGTGCGGTATAAACTTGGCGAATGGTAAAATAGTTAAACTATCACCGTTCAGGAATCATGCCCCTGTAGCTCAGGTGGACAGAGCAGCGGTTTCCTAAACCGCGTGTCGGGCGTTCGAGTCGCCCCAGGGGTACCAGTTAATTTTCTCTGAAATTTGTGATAATATATTAACCAGAGGTTAGGAGTGTAGCTCAGTTTGGTAGAGCAGCGGTCTCCAAAACCGCCGGTCGGGGGTTC
>DAOVUZ010000022.1 GCA_030632305.1 Dehalococcoidales bacterium
TATATCCTTGTCCTCGTATATAGCTATACCTACAGTTGAACAATGATCCCAATGTTCGTTCAATGATGACTAGAAACCGGGTTAAAACAGAGGGGGAGCAGAAATGCTCCCCCTCTGTTCTTATGTAACAATTTGACGTTTTGTTACCTCGTGCAACTTTGCGGAAACCAAAAATCGCCTATAGTCCTATTCCATCTTGGTATTGACAATCTCATCACCAAGGACTAAACTCAAGCCCCATCATGTAAAACTACTTCAAAAATATCAATTATTTAGTTGGGTACAGAAGATGAGAGGTTGGAAAAAGGGGGGTTGTGGTAGAATCTAGGCCAGTCATGAAAGACTTTGTAGTTTCATCCAGAATAGTGTATGCATTCCTAGCATAAGACCTGAGGAAAAGATGGGGCAGATATCGGTAACAATAAACGGTTGCCAACTGAGTGGTAGTGAGGGGATGAGCATCCTTGATGCTGCCCAAGAAAATGGTATAGATATTCCCACCCTGTGTTATAGAGCGGAGTTGCCCCCTATTGGAGCCTGTCGTGTTTGTGTAGTTGAGGTAGAAGGTTCTCAGGCATTGGTTGGCTCCTGTCATACTCCAATCACCCAAGGTATGGTTATACATACCCATTCCCCCAAGGTTTTAGAAGCCCGCAAGATGATAGTAGAACTTTTGCTGGCTGGTCACCCTGATAACTGTTTGGTTTGTGACAAGGCTAACCTATGTGAGTTGCGTAAGATTGCCGCCGACCTGGAAATAGGACTCCCCCGATTTAGGTTGAGTAAACGCTATTACCCCATAGAGGATGTAAGTCCCTATATTGTCCGTGATTTATCCAAGTGTATCTTATGTCAGAGATGTATCAGGGCTTGTGATGAAATAGCCAAGCACAATGTATTCAACCTAGCCTATAGAGGTTTAGAGTGTAAGGTTGTGGTCGATCTTGACCAACCAATAGATACGGAGGTTTGCCGAGATTGCGATGTATGTATTTCTTTTTGCCCAACAGGGGCATTAAGCAAGGTGAAGAAGCGGGGAGAAGAGAAGGCAGGAAAGCCTCTGATTATAAGAGGTTGATTACCCAGTTACCACTAGAGGGGAGATGGAAAATCTGATATGAAGGGTGGTAGGTTAGTTTGAAAGAGACTATAGAAAGCCAGACGCTCGACTTAACCAAGTTGGACAAAATAGTGTCTAAATATAAAGGTCAGGAGGGCGTCTTAATCTCCGTGCTTCAGGAAGTTCAAGCCGAATTTGGCTGGGTTCCTCGGGAAGCCATAAAGCGTATTGCCGATGCTTTAACGGTATCGCTGGGTCAAGTATATGGGGTTCTCACTTTTTATGCCCAGTTCTATTTAACTCCACGGGGTCGAAATACGATTCGGGTCTGTCGAGGAACAGCTTGTCACGTGCGTGGCACGAATGCTAATTTAAGAGCTGTAGAGCGGATTTTAGGTATTAAAGAAGGCGAAACAACGGGTGATTTTAAATTTTCCCTGGAGACAGTGGCTTGCCTGGGAACTTGTTTTCTTGCCCCGGTAATGATGGTAAATCACAATTATTATGGCAAGCTCGCACCGGGCAAGGTAGAGCCTATCCTGAAACAATATGGTTGATTGGGGAAAGTTAATGGGAAAAGTTAGAACAGCAGATGAATTACTCTCTCTTCGACAGTCAATTAGCGAAAAGATAGACCCCAATAAGCCCTGTGTCCGAATATGTATGACCGGATGTCGAGCCTACGGTGCCATAGGAATTAGGGATGCTTTTAATGAGGAAATCAGGAGAAGGGGGCTGGAGGATAAGGTAGAGGTCAGGGAGACTGGATGCCATGGCTTTTGCGCTAGGGCACCAGTTACTGTCGTTGACCCTCAAGATATCTTTTATCAACAGATAACCGTTGATGATGTCGCTGATATTGTGGACAAGACCCTCGTAAAAGGTGACATTGTTGACCGCTTGGTTTATGTTGACCCGGTAACCGGGGGGAAAATCCCCTTTGCTCACGATGTTCCTTTCTATAAAGGACAAACGAAAAATGTACTTCGTAAATGTGGCATAATCGATCCCACCAACGTATCTCACTATATTGTCCGTGATGGCTACTCTGCTTTGAGCAAGGTGCTAACCACTATGACCTCGGAGCAAGTGATTGAAACCGTTGAAGGCTCAGGGTTGCGGGGGCGTGGTGGAGCTGGTTTTCCCACCGGCAGGAAGTGGAGACTGGTAAGGAATAACCCTGGTGATATCAAGTATCTTGTCTGTAATGGTGATGAAGGTGACCCCGGTGCTTTTATGGATCGGGCGGTGTTGGAAGGAGACCCTCATAGTGTCTTGGAGGGGATGCTTATCGCTGCCTATGCCATCGGGGCAAAGGTTGGTTATATTTATGTTCGGGCAGAGTATCCTATTGCCGTGGAACACCTTAAAGTTGCCATTAGTCAGGCAGAAGAGCTGGGATTTTTAGGTAAAAATATCTTGGACTCCGAATTCAACTTCGAAATTAGGCTAAAAGAGGGAGCTGGCGCTTTTGTCTGTGGCGAAGAAACAGCGCTCCTTATGTCTGTAGAGGGTAAGCGAGGTATGCCTCGCCCTCGTCCGCCGTTTCCAGCTCAATCAGGCTTATGGGGTAAGCCAACCAACATCAACAATGTGGAGACTTATGCCAATATTACGTCTATCATCCTTAATGGAGCTGACTGGTATTCCAAGATGGGAACCGAGACGAGCAAAGGAACAAAAATATTCTCATTAGCAGGCAAGATCAATAATACCGGCTTAGTGGAAGTGCCTATAGGTAGTCCCATGAGGGATGTCATCTTTGATATTGGTGGTGGTATACCCAAGGGAAGGAAATTTAAGGCGGTTCAAATGGGTGGCCCATCAGGAGGTTGTGTGCCTGAAGCATACTTGGATTTACCGATTGACTATGGCTCCCTGCAAGCTATTGGCTCCATTATGGGGTCAGGTGGGATGATAGTTATGGATGAAAATACCTGTGCTGTGGATATAGCTCGGTATTTCCTAAGTTTCATTCAAACTGAATCCTGCGGCAAGTGTACCCCCTGTCGCTTGGGCACCAAAGTAATGCTGGACACTCTAACTCGAATTACCCAAGGTGAGGGTTCGGAGAAAGATATAGAATTGCTTGAAAGTTTAGCCAACCAGGTTAGAGATACCTCACTCTGCGGACTGGGGCGCACCTGTCCCAATCCAGTACTGACCACCATAAGATACTTTCGAGACGAATATGAAGCTCATATAAAGGAGAAGCGGTGTCCTGCCGCTTCATGTGAGACTTTGGTTTATGCTCCTTGTGAACATGTCTGTCCGGTGAATGTAGATGCCGTCGGTTACATTGCCTTGATTGCCGAGGGTAGGTTTGAAGAAGCCCTCAACTTAATTAGGCAAAGGAATCCTCTTCCCGGAGTCTGTGGTCAGGTGTGTAACCATCCCTGTGAAGTTAAATGTAAACGGGGAGACATTGATGAACCTATTGCCATCGCTTCCCTCAAGCGATTTGTAGCTGATTATGAGAGGGGGCTTGGGATTGAAACAAAAGTTGCTGTAGGCCAACCAAAATACGAAAAGGTCGCTATAGTAGGTTCTGGTCCTGCTGGCCTGACCTCAGCTTTTCACTTAGCTAAACAAGGATATAAGGTAACAATCTTTGAAGTATTGCCTGTGGCTGGCGGCATGCTGGTAACCGGCATCCCAGAATATCGATTGCCCAGGGAGGTTGTCCACAGAGACATTGAGTTTATTACCAGCCTCGGTGTTGAGATTAAGACTAACACCCCCATTGGTAAGGATTTATCTATAGATGGTCTCCTTGAACAAGGTTATAAAGCTATATTTATCGCCATCGGTGCCCATAAGGGTCAAAGGTTAGGCATTCCTGGCGATGACCTAGAAGGTGTATTCGATGGTGTATCGTTCTTAAGAGATATGAACTTGGGGAAGAATCTTAGGCTTAAGGGGAAAGTAGTCGTCATTGGTGGTGGTAACGTCGCTATTGATGCTGCTAGATCAGCACTTCGTTTAGGTGCTGAAGAGGTGTCTATTGTTTATCGAAGGTCAAGACAGGAAATGCCGGCAAATATGGAGGAAATTGCAGAAGCAGAGTACGAAGGAGTTAAAATAGTCTATCTAGCTGCTCCCACCGGGTTACTGGGTAAGAATGGAAAGGTGAAAAGCATGGAATGCATTCGTATGGAATTAGGAGAATACGATGCTAGTGGGCGACGACGTCCTATTGCTATAGAAGGCTCCGAGTTTTCAATGGAGCTAGATACAGTAATAACTGCCATTGGCCAAACACCAGATTTGTCCTTCTTACCACCGGATAACGGGCTTGAGATTACTAAGAGGCAGACCTTCGTGGTTGACCCGGTAACAATGGTTACCTCTCGGCCGGGCATCTTTGCCGGCGGAGATGTGGTAACCGGTCCCGCCACTGTAATTGAGGCAATAGCAGCGGGGGAAAGAGCAGCTATATCTATCCACAGGTATCTTAGGGGTAAAGATATGAACGAAGATCGTCTTCGCCCGCCGGAAACAAGAGTAGAAATTCCACGGGCGGTAGAGACGCCTGAAGAAAAGGAGCGGGTCAGAATGCCTACTCTTCCCCTTAAGCGAAGGCTTAATGGCTTTGAGGAAATTAACCTAGGTTATTCGACAGAAATGGCGGTTGAAGAAGCTAAACGATGTTTGAGGTGCGATTTGGAACGATGAAAGGGGATTTAGAGCATGAAAACAATCACTGAGCAAAAACCCTTTGACGAGATTAAAGCAGCCCTTGGTGAAGCAGAGAAGGTATACTTAGTTGGCTGCGGCACCTGTGCCACTATGTGCCATACCGGTGGCAAATCCGAGCTTCTGGGCATGAAAGATAAGGTTGAAACCATAGGTAAGAAGGTTACGGGGTGGATGGTAATCCCTACGGCTTGTGATGAACTCACCAGAGACGCCCTAATTGAGAGTGCTGAGGATATTGAAGCCGCAGATTGCATTCTGGTGATGGCTTGTGCCTTTGGTGTGCAGACGGTTACCCTCTATCTGAATAAGCCTGTTTATCCCGCATTGAATACCCTGTTTATCGGCAGGGAAGAGAGTCCTGGCTGTTTTACTGAGGTTTGCATGCAATGTGGGAGTTGTGTTCTGGCGAAGACAGCAGGCATATGTCCTCTGGTCAGGTGTGCTAAGAGCCTGCTGAACGGACCCTGTGGCGGGTCAGTAGACGGTAAGTGCGAAATATCACCAGATACTTCCTGTGCCTGGCAATTGATTTATGACCGTCTGGCTGCCCAGGGTCAGCTAGACAAATTGGAGGAAATCGAACCAATCAAAGACTGGAGCACCAGCCAAAGTGGAGGACCTCGGAAGGTTACCTTATGACAGTAGAGAAGTTACGTGTAGAAGGCGAGCATCGCTATAAAATACTTTATGCGATAGCAAAAGAACTGACTTCCAGCCTGGTAGCGGATGAAGTGCTTAACTATATCGTAGAAAGTATCACCAGAGCCATGGGTGTCAAAGGCTGTTCGCTGCTACTTCTTACCCCTGATAAGGAGCAGCTAATACATAGCATCAGCTACGGATTAAGCAATTGGTACCTCAAGAAAGGGCCGGTAAGCGCTAATACTATTTTCCCTGAGATATTGGAGGGTAAGCCGGTGGCTATCTTGGATGCCAGCCAAGACCCAAGGATTCAGTATAGAGAAGAGGCGAGGAGGGAGGGTATAGCCTCCACGTTGTCCGTTCCACTTATGCCCCGAGGGGAAGTCATAGGGGTGATGAGGGTTTATACCTCAGAGCCACGCCAATTCTCATCCGAAGATATAGATTTTTTAAGTGCCCTGGCCAACCTGGGTGCTATAGCGCTGGAGAAGGCAAAATTATATGAGTCTCTAGGGCAAAGCCTGGAAAAATGCTCTATTGAGCGGAGTGGTCTTGAAGAGGAAAGGAATCGCTTTCTCCGCTTCCTAGCTATAGCAGCACACGACCTTAAAGCCCCCCTTACTGCTATCCAGGGTTACTTCTGGGTTATGCTAGGTGGCTTTTCTGGGGAACTTAATGACAAGCAAAAACACATGCTGCAAAGGAGCAGTCAGCGGGTTAGCGAACTCTTGGAACTAATTAGCGACCTTTTAGATATACCCCGCATCGAAGCCGGGCGAATTGCCGACGAGATGGTTGATGTCTCTTTAGTTCAAGTGATTAAACGGGCACTTGATGACTTGCAAAGCTCGGCGAAGCAAAAAGAAGTAAAACTAAAAGCAAAATTACCTCAGAGCCTTCCCAAGATTCATGGTTCGGTCCCCCACCTCCAGCGGGTAGTAAGTGAACTGCTGACTAATGCCATTAACTATTCACCCGGGGGCATGGTTACTATCATGGTAAAGGAGGAAGACAACGATATTCGGGTTGAGGTTACGGATAACGGGATTGGCATCCCTACCGAGGAACTACCCCAGACCTTCGATGACTTCTTCCGGGCGAGCAATGTACAAACAAAAGGAACCGGTTTGGGACTGCCTATAGCCAAGAGGACAGTGGAAGCCCACGGGGGCAGGATACGGGTTGAGAGCCCTTGTCCTGAAACTAACGTCGGGAGCAAATTTACCTTTACCCTGCCCAAGAAAAGTGAAACCGAACGGAGGCAACAGTGATGAAAGCGGGCACAAATCTGGAGAAGATTTTAGAAAGCGGGAGGTTTGCCGTTACCGCTGAGGCAGGTCCACCTAAGGGGGCTAGTGCTGCAGTAATTCAAAGGAAGGGAGAACTGCTCCGTCACTGCTGCGACGCGGTTAATGTAACCGATAATCAAACTGCTATTGTCCGCATGTCCAGTCTGGCTGGCTGCGTGCTTTTGAAGCAGCTGGGAGTTGAACCAGTGATGCAGATGGTCTGCCGTGACAAGAACCGCATCGCTATTCAAAGTGATGTATTGGGGGCGGTAGCCCTGGGCATCGGTAATATCCTTTGCCTCTCCGGTGACCATCAGAAGTTTGGTAACCATCCTACTGCCAAGAATGTCTTTGATATTGACTCCATTCAGTTGATTCAAACCCTGAAAAATATGCGTGATGAAAAGAAATTCCTTTGTGGTGAAGATATCTCGGGAGAAGTCCCTTTATTTATCGGAGCCGCTGCCAATCCCTACGCCGACCCCTTTGAATTCCGGGTAGTGAGGCTAGCTAAGAAGGTTAAAGCCGGAGTCGACTTTATTCAAACCCAGGCAGTCTATGATGTTGCCAAGTTTGCTAGATGGATGGAGATGGTTACCGAACGAGGATTAGACAAGGAGGTACATATTCTGGCGGGGTTGATACCTATTAGGTCGGTAGGAATGGCTCGTTATATGAGGGACTATGTTTCGGGGGTAAGCGTTCCTGATGAAATACTTACTAGGATGGAACAGGCTAAAGATGCTAAGGAAGAGGGAGCGAGAATAATTTTGGAGATTATCGAGCAAGTCAAGGAGATACCCGGGGTTCATGGCGTTCATATTATGGCGGTAGGCTGGGAGGACGTCATCCCCCAAGTTGTAGAACAGGCTGGATTATTACCCAGACCTGTATTATAATCGCAAAGGAGGGAAATATGCCACAGAAGATATTGGTAGTTGATGACGATCCTGATATTTTAGATGCACTAACTATGATTCTTGAATCTCAGGGCTACCAAGTGGTTACCGCCAGCGATGGCATAGAGGGTTTGGCTAATCTTAAGGCGGAAAAGCCGGACCTGATGATTCTTGACCTGCTAATGCCGAAGATGGACGGATGGGCAGTATGCAAAGAACTTCAAGACCCGAGGTGGTCAAAGTATAAGGATATACCAATCTTAATTCTAACCTCGGTGAGAGAGGATGCCAGCCGCCGTCGTTACGAGCTGGAAACTGGGCTAGAGCTTGATGTGGATGATTATGTAGAGAAGCCCTTCGGTCCTGATATCTTATTGGAAAGGGTGTCGAAGCTTATTAAAAGGAAGAAAGGGGTCTGAATTTAGTTGGGATATCAGCACCCTAGGAGGAATTAGGGATGACAAAGAGAGCCAGGATTTTGCTTATTGACGATGATATTGATTTTGTGGAGTCAACGAAGACCATCTTAGAAAGTAAGCTCTATGAGGTAATGGTTGCCCATGAAGGGGATGAAGGACTGCGCAAGGCAAGAGAGGAGAACCCTGATTTGATCCTCTTGGATGTAATAATGCCAGTCAAAGATGGGTTTACCGTGGCTGAGCAGCTTAAAAAGGATCCTCAGTTCAGTAAAATCCCGGTTTTGATGTTAACCGCTTTCGCCGCTACGGGTGGGCAGACCTCAATCCCAGTTAGTCGGGGATTTACCCTTGAAACTGAGGATTATATTGATAAGCCTGTTAGCCCTGAGGAATTGCTGGCTAGAGTAGAGAAGCATCTGAGAAAGGTAGGCTCTTGAGTACTGAGAGTCTTCGCTTCTCAAAGATTTTTGCTTTTTGTCAAAGAATGTGGTTGGTTAAACTCCGCTTAAAAGCACCACTTTAGAAAGTTCCTCGCTATTGTCCGTTTTGTCACTTTCTAGCTTATCTTATACTTCTTGCCCAATTTCAGTTAGTGCTCAACAAATTCTTCCATCCCTAGAAACCTGCCATGCCAGGAGTGATACCAAACCTGTCCAGTGTATCCGTTCACACTCAACATACCGTATACCTGCCCGTCTTTAAGCATGTGCA
>DAOVUZ010000096.1 GCA_030632305.1 Dehalococcoidales bacterium
TAGCTCCCAGGAATACTGATAAAGGTGCAAACCCTTACTCATGGCGATTAGTTCCCCATCGCCAACCCCTATCTCTGAAGCCATATACTCCTTCAAAAGCTCAATGGCAGCCAGGTTTGAGGGAAAGCCAGCCCACAAGTCCCATGACCTGAAATATACAATAAAGTGAAGCCTGTCATCACGAATCCTGGTATCTATCCCCCTCAGGCAAGGGGGGTCTGATAGGGAAATGGAATCTTTACCACCGACAGTCATAAAAGCCTGATTGGTATTATAGCCATCCTCCTTATACATCTTGATTACCTGGGGTATCTGCTCCTCCAAATATTGACCGTAAGTATACTGCTCTCCCTCGGCTTTATGTGCCGTCATAAGATAGGGAAGATAGCTTTCTACATACTCCATAGAGGTAGGTGGCGGCACACCCTGGGGCACATCAGGTATCAAAGGTCTTGTCCCCGGACTCCTGACCCGGACAACGATAAAATCAAGCTCTTTGCGCTGCTGACCGGCATAGCTTCCCCGCTCAATCTTATACTCGTATCCCTCAGTCAATGCCTGGCGCAAACAAAGAAACCATGCCTCGGGTAGGTCCCTGGCTTCAACCACCGAAATTTTCACGGTATAAAATCCTTAAACTTGACGGGGAGGGAAGCTAAAACAGGACCGGTGCCAGCGCCTATACATTCTATCACCTCACCCCCTTTATCCCCCTCTCCTCTAAAGGAGAGGGGGAAGTATCGGTTTTGAAGGGGCTTCGCCCCTTCAAACTTCCCTTAATAAACCTACCCTCCCTTCTTGAAAATATTTAAAAACCTATCCTCATACTCTCCAAACAGACCCCAGCGGTCAAGCTCCCCTTTTAGCTCGCTGGGTTCATACTCACCCTTTAAAACCTTTCTAAAAAGCTCATCAATTCTCACCCTGGCATCAACCGGAATCCCGCTAGAATCCACATCTAAAAGCCCTCTGCTCCTCATTTGCAGCAGGTTATTTCGTAACGAGCGTCTGGTTATTTCATAAATAAACTTCATTAATGATACATCCCAAAGTTCATCCTCGCCCTTAATAATAGAAGTTAGGGGATCACCACGCTTATCAATCTCACTGCTCAGCTTGTCCACCACCGATAACAGGTTATCAGACACAATAGTAAGCTCTTTAGGCTCATTCTTGTAGATATAAAATAGCCCGGGAGCATCGGGACCATGCGCATCGATCAAGGCATCAAAATATCTTTTGGCATTCGGGCTGAACCCATCAAGTTTGGAAAGATAATAGGGGGTTACAATCCTCGGTCTCTGAGCAGTTACCCTGCCCTCTCTAACCACTGTCTCGGTAACATTCTTTTCTACCTCAGTGTAAATCGGCTCCGTAACCAGGTAGTAGTGTATATTTGTCGTCCCGAAGGTAGCCAGGCTCTGTTTAGGCGGCCTTAATATCTCAGTATGCTTAACCGCGTGTTGAATCCTCTCATCATCAATATTCATCAGATTCCCCGCCAAACATCACTCATTAATAGCCTAAGCTATACCTAATAACTCCTGTTTGTATTCATCCAAATGCTTAAGGTATTGGGAATCCATCTGAATCTGTATCTTGCGCCATTCCTCCTGGAACTGCGGCTGCCTTTCTATGTCTATACTAGCGCCTACAAATGAAACTAACTGCTGCTGAAGCTTCTCCTGCACCCCGGCCTTAACCTCAGTCTTCAATCTCTCATAAGCCTGCTTCCGCTGCTGCTCACCCTGCTCCATATAGTGGTTAAAGATGTACCTCATCTTACTAAAAACATTCTCCACACCCACTTTATCACTCTTCAGGTTCTTTAAACCATCCATTGCCTTCCTGTTATTTTTTCTGACTGAATCATCCTTGGGCAGGTTAATATTTCTGGTTAGTATATCGGCAGCACCTTCTATAATATACCTTCTTGCATTTTCCTCATACCGGCTCATTTCAACTACTAAATTACAACCATGCTTAATGTATCTGACAGCCAGCTTTTCCCCCTCCGGGACATATTTCCATTTCAGGCGCTCCTCATCCGTCGCCTTGTCCAGCTTCTCTATCTTTTCCATAGCGAGCTCAAGAGCACTCTTCATATCACCCATCTAGGTCACTCCAATATTTTCTATACTAACATTATACTAGATAGTCAGGAAAGCTTAAAGCTCTCCAAGGAGAAGGGGAAACAGAGGATAGGGTTGATAGATATTCTCTCTAGTTTATGTTTATCATAGTAAATGATATAATCTATCCACAATTCGTTCGATTAAGCAGTTGATAGCTATGGAGAAGGACTTTGAAATCATAGACCATACTGCTGATGTCGGCATTGTAGCCTATGGAGCTGATATGAGCCAGGCATTTGCCAATGCGGCTAGAGCTCTATTCAGCCTGATAACCGAGCTTGATGATGTAGCAGAGGTTCTATATCGAGATGTAGAGCTAACCGCCCCTGATGAAGAAGGGCTGCTGGTAGAATGGTTGAACGAGCTCATTTATCTATTTGATACTGAGAACATTATCTTTAAAAGATTTGATATTATCGAGCTTAACCATACCCAACTCAAAGCTAGAAGCTACGGGGAAAAAGTAGACAAATCAAAACATAAGTTAAAAACAGGGGTCAAGGCAGCCACTTACCACATGCTAAGGGTTGACAGGGATGATGTCTGCCAGGTTCAAGTGTTATTTGATATATAGTAGAGGTAATACGAGATGCCAGCACCCTGGCAGGGTATACTAAAAAAGATAGATGACTACCGCTGGGAGATTCCCCAGAGCTATAAAACGGGCATGGCTGTACCTGGTCTAATCTTCGCCACTGAAGCTATGCTCGACCATATCTGGGAAGAGCAAGTCTTCCAACAGGTAGCTAATGTAGCTTTTTTACCCGGCATTGTCGGCTACTCACTAGCTATGCCTGATATTCACTGGGGCTATGGCTTTCCCATAGGCGGGGTAGCTGCCACCAGAATAAAAGATGGGGTGGTATCACCCGGTGGCGTCGGCTTTGATATTAATTGTGGCGTCAGGCTTCTGCGGACAAACCTTACTGAGGAAGAAGTAAGACCCAAGATTGAGCAGCTTATTGCCGAGCTTTTTATCAATATTCCTTCAGGATTAGGTTCCACTGGCAAAATAAGGGTAAGCGAAAAAGAACTGGATAAGGTACTGATAAAGGGGAGCCAATGGGCAGTAGAAAAGGGTTACGGTGAGACAGAGGACATTGTGGTTACTGAAGAGTCAGGCTGTATCAAAGGGGCTAACCCAGATAAGGCGAGTAGCAAGGCTAAAAAGCGTGGTATCCCACAA
>DAOVUZ010000098.1 GCA_030632305.1 Dehalococcoidales bacterium
AAGCAGGTTGAGGTGCAAAGGGGAGACGCTAAAACTAGCGGTATCTATTGACATCTTAGGTAGAATTTTTAATGGAATGGGAGAGCCTATGGATGGGGGGCCGCCTGTTGTTCCTGAAGGCTACCTAGATATTAATGGTCGGCCTATCAATCCGGCAACTCGTGAGCCTCCAGCCGAGTTTATTGAAACCGGTATTTCAGCTATAGACGGACTAAATACTCTGGTCAGGGGGCAAAAACTGCCTATATTTAGCGGCTCAGGATTGCCTCATAACCGAATCGTAGCCCAAATAATTAAGCAGGCTACAGTAAAAGGGAAAGAGGAAAGTTTTGTCATTGTGTTTGCCGCTATTGGTGTAAGCTATGATGACGCCGCCTTTTTTATGAAGAATCTTGAGCAGACGGGCGCCAGAGAGAGAACTGTAGCTTTCATCAACACCGCCTCCGACCCACCTATAGAGCGTATGTCAACACCGAAATTAGCCTTAACCGCTGCCGAGTACTTGGCCTGGGAGCAGAATATGCATGTACTAGTTATACTTAGCGATATGACCAATTATTGTGAGGCTCTTCGTGAACTTTCAGCAATGCGGGAGGAAATACCCTCGAGGAGAGGATACCCGGGATATATGTATACTGACTTGGCAACGATGTATGAGAGAGCAGGCAGGATTTCTGGGAAAGAAGGTTCGGTAACCATAATGCCCATTTTAACTATGCCTGATGATGATATAACACATCCTATACCTGACCTTACCGGCTACATAACTGAAGGCCAGATTGTAATTTCTAGAGACCTAGAAAGAAAGGGGATATACCCCCCAATAGGTGTGTTCTTATCCCTGTCACGGATGATGAAAGAGGGTATTGGTCCTGGTAAAACTAGAGAGGACCACAACAATGTCTTCATGCAGTTATATGCCGCTTATGCTGAAGGGTGTGACCTCAGGGAAATATCAACCATTATAGGCGCTGAGGCGTTAAGCGAAAGAGACAAAATATACCTGACGGTTGCTGACAGATTTGAGAGGGAATTCATATCCCAGGGTGAGACTGAAAAAAGAAAGGTAGAAGACACCCTAGACATAGGTTGGAAGTTGTTCTCGGCACTACCTGAGGAAGACCTAAAACTAATCAGTGAAGAACTAATTAAAAAGTATCTCCCGAAGTATTCAGAAAAGACTTAGAAATAGACAAATGCCACAACAACTAATTAAAGTTAGACCAACAAAGATTGAGATGATAAAACTAAGGCGTCGGCTTTCATTAGCTTCTAGAATACAAAAGATAGTAAAAGATAGGCTGTCAATACTAGTTATGGAATTTCTGCAAATAGCGAGGGAGACGGTAGAAGCTAAGAGAAAATTGCTAGACGAGTTCTCCGAAGCTTACAGGGCGTTATCAATTGCTGCCGGGTATCACGGCTACATAGCATTGGAAAAGGAACTACTAGCCACTGAGAGGGATTTAGAAATCGTCACTGGCTCGAGAAATATAGCCGGAGCGAGAATACCCTCCTTTGAGTTAAAGAGAGATGAAAGGGCAACCAAGGGATATAATATAATTGATACCTCTTCATGGTTAGACCAGATAGCACAACTATCTGAAAAATGCCTTGAAGCTATTATCGTGCTGGCCGAGCTCCAGAGTAGCCTTGAACTATTAGGGAGGGAAATAAATAGAACGAAAAGGATAGTTAATGCCTTGGAATATCTAACCATCCCTAGTTTACAAGCGACAATAAAGTTCTTGTATATGAAGTTTGAAGAAAAGGACCGAGAAGAGAAATCACGATTGAAACGGGTAAAGGTCCTGCTTGAGCAAGGATAGGCAAATGCTCAACGAACTACCTTACCAAAGGATGCTTCAAGAATGTTTAAGGGGTGAACTCAGGGTATTAAATGCCCATTTACCCTGTGAGCAAAAACTGCTGTCGGATTTATTGGGCGAGGAAACCGCTAGCGTAGTCTGCAATGATGGCAGCACTCACCTTTTCAAAAGGAAAGAACTGGAGTATCTGGCAAGCATGATAGATACTGATGAACAAGAGGCATTATTATTACCCATGCTTATAGAGGTGAATCCAGGTCAGGATGAGATGGCAATAATGTGCCGGGGGGAGGTGGAGGGGAAGGTCATATCAAAAATTCTTAATATGCCTGCCACCGTCAAGCAAAATAGAATTATAATATACAAACCACAGTTAGCTTTACTGAGGAAATCACTAAAAACAACAACGCAGTACCTATTTGCTCCTAAAATCCCCGAGTAGGCTAGTAGAGTAGGGCATTTGTCCATGTAGGCTACATATTTACTGCCAGGTCAACCTTTGGGTCGACTTTTACCTTTAACCCCCTAACCAATAGGTGGGTCCTAGGTGGGGTAGCAGTAACTATCATCATAGATCTGATGATAGTCTATGTCCCTTTCATGAACGCCATATTCAGGACGACGGCTTTCCCTGCTGAGTGGTGGCCATTTATATTCTTAGGGATACCGATAGGCTTCTTCGTACCTGAGCTGGAGAAGCTGGTGAGAAGGCAATTAGGAAAAAGAAAGGCACGGCTTCAGGAACAATCGCCTACCTTGAGCCAAGCAGGTGTAAAGGCATGGTAGCTTTTTGCGTCCTTAGCTGACATGTGGTAGTATAATGCTTTATTGCTTATTATTAGTGCCCCTGTAGCTCAGGTGGATAGAGCACCAGCCTCCGGAGCTGGGTGCGAGCGTTCAAGTCGCTCCAGGGGCGGATCTTAATAGTAAGTAGGGGGATTAAGGTGGTAGATAGAAACCAGCTTATTGAAATTAGGTGGCACGGTCGAGGTGGTCAAGGTGCGGTTACCTCTGCTGAACTGGTGGCGAAGGCTGCCATAAATGAAGGTAAGTATGCTCAAGCCTTCCCCAGTTTTGGTCCGGAAAGGAGAGGGGCACCAGTTTTAGCCTTTGTCAGAATAAGCAGTGAACAACCTATCAAGGTAAGGGCAGAAATAGCTCAACCTGATGTGGTGGTGGTACTTGACCCCGGTCTATTACGCATTGTGGATGTTACTTCTGGGCTTAAGGAAAACGGGGTGCTGCTAATTAATACCAAAAGACCACCTCAGGATATTGAATCTGAGCTTGGGGCTAAATGGCGGCTGGCGACAATAGATGCTACCAAGATTGCTCGAGAGCTATTAGGGGTGCCGATTACCAATACTACTATGGTTGGTGCTTTGATAAGAACCACGGGAGTGGTTAAATTAGAGTCTTTGCTGGAGCCGCTAAAACAGCGATTTGAGCACTTAGCCGAGAAAAATATCAATGCTATGAAACGAGCCT
>DAOVUZ010000120.1 GCA_030632305.1 Dehalococcoidales bacterium
AATAGAAATAGCGGAGGTAATCGGGAATACACCGCTTTGGTTCTGGGAGATTGCTTTTCTATAATATAGGAGGAGATACAATGAAGGTAGTGGTGGCGATGAGCGGCGGGGTGGATTCCTCGGTTGCTGCCGCCATTCTTACCCAGGAGGGTTATCAGGTGATCGGGGTCACCATGCAAATCTGGCCCTCGGATAAGCAGGCATCTGAGATAGACAGGTTTGGCGGCTGTTGCGGATTTGGTGCCATAGAAGATGCTAAAATAGTAGCCCATAAGCTGGGCATCCGCCACTATGTAATGAATCTCAGGGACATCTTCCATCAAAAAGTTATCGCTGATTTCTGCCAAGAGTATAGCCTGGGAAGGACACCAAATCCCTGTATCAGGTGCAACCGGTATATTAAGTTTGATGCCCTACTGGAGAGGGCTAAAGGTTTGGATGCCGATTTGGTGGCTACCGGACATCATGCTAGAATAGAGAAGGATGAGGCTAAAGGAAGATACCTCCTCAAAAAAGGGATTGACCGGGGCAAAGACCAGTCCTATGTGCTCTATCCATTGACTCAGGAGCAGCTAAGGCATACCCTGTTGCCCATAGGGCATTTTACTAAACAGAGGGTGAGGGAAATAGCCGGAGAACTGGGGCTGCCGGTGGCAGCCAAGCCGGAAAGTCAGGAGATTTGCTTTATCCCTGACGACGATTACCCCAAATTCCTTAAACAGTTCATCCCCCAGGCAGTAAAACCGGGACCAATACTGAATGAGCAAGGTAGCACCTTAGGAGAGCACCAGGGAATTTTGTTTTATACCATAGGTCAGCGTAAGGGGCTGGGCATATCAGCCAAGGAACCATTATATGTAATAGCCATTGACCCGAAAAGAAATGCCATTGTGGTGGGTAGCAAACAAGCAGCATATGGAAACGAGCTTATCGCCTCCGGGTTAAACTGGATAACTATAGCCCGGCTGGAGCAGCTGAGCACGGTAAAGGCTAAAATAAGATACCGTCACAAGGAAGCCGAAGCAACCATAGCCCCACTGGATGAAAACAAAGTTTATGTAAAGTTTAAGGAACCACAGATGGCAATTACCCCGGGGCAGGCAATAGTCTTTTACGATGGAAATACTGTGGTGGGTGGGGGAACGATAGAACAGGTAAGGAAGTGATGACATGGCTAAAATAATTGCTGTCTGTAGAAGTGAGAAGAAGGGAACCAAAAAGGAAATTATAGCCGAAGGTATGCTCAGGGAAGATTATGGGCTGGACGGTGATGCTCACGCCGATTGCTGCACTCACCGTCAGGTAAGCCTGCTGGCAATTGAAAGCATTAATAAGATACTAAGTCTGGGGTTTGATGTCGGTTCCGGGGATTTTGCTGAAAACCTGACCACCGAGGGGATAGACCTGATATCACTACCTGTGGGCACACATATATCTATAGGAGATGAAATTATCCTAGAACTCACCCAGATTGGCAAGGAGTGCCACGCCGGGTGCGCTATCTATCAACAAATAGGTAAATGCATCATGCCTAAAGAAGGGGTGTTTACCAAGGTAATCCACGGTGGACAGGTCAGGGCTGGAGACATAATAAAGGTGACACAGGGGGAAAGTTAATAGTTATGATAGAGAAATTCCCCATAGTGCGGGTTACCGAACAAGGCATGAGCCAGGGCGAGGATATAACTACCATGGAATTCGCACTCACCATCATTTTAAATAATCAGGAGTTGGTAACCTTACTCTGCTCGCCTGCAGATTTAAAGTACCTAGCTATCGGTTTTCTTGTCTCCGAAGGGTTACTTAACAGCAAGGATGAAATCAAGAAGATAGTAGTTGATGACCAGAGGGGTGTGGTGCGGGTGGAGACCGAAGAAGATAAAGGGTTGGCTAGCCAGCTTTTATTCAAGCGACTCATAACTTCGGGCTGTGGGAGAGGGGCTTCTTTTTATAGCGCTGCCGATGCCAAAAACCAAGCAAGGGTAGAATCCCAAATTGTAATATCAGCTCCCCAAGTTTTCGCCCTAGTAAAAGAGTTCCAGCACCGCTCCCAGGTTTATAAGGCAACGGGTGGCGTTCACAGTGCTGCCCTGTGCGATACCAAAAACATCATCCTCTTCAGCGAGGATATAGGCAGGCATAATGCTATTGATAAAATCTTCGGCGAATGCATGTTGACAGATTTGCCCACAGAAGACCACTTAATAATCACCAGTGGCAGAATCTCTTCAGAGATATTGTTCAAGGTAGCCAAAAGGAATATACCCATACTTATTTCTAAATCTGCCCCCACTAACCTTGGAGTAAAATTAGCTGCCGATTTTGGTATAACTCTCATCGGCTTTGCCCGAGGCAAGAGGATGAATGTTTACACTGATAGCTGGAGGGTGGTAGCTGAATAGAAGGTTGCTCAAGAGGGAAAATGGAAGAGCTTGCTTATGTCGTTCTCCTTATTACCGCTAGTAACATTGAAGAGGCAAATAAAATAGCTGAAGTGCTCCTTAATCAAAGGAAGGCAGCTTGTGTAAATATCGTGCCCGGGGTTAGTTCACTCTTCTGGTGGCAAGACAAGCTTGATTCAGCTCAGGAAAGCCTTTTAATCGTCAAGACTAA
>DAOVUZ010000091.1 GCA_030632305.1 Dehalococcoidales bacterium
AGCTTATAGTTGATGTTGATACTGTGCTGGATGGTTACAACCCGACTGAGGCAGGGAGGAAGATAGAGGGCTTTGTCGGTGAGCTATCTAACTGGTATGTGCGCCGGAGCCGTCGCCGCTTCTGGAAGAGTGAAAATGATACCGATAAGCTGTCAGCGTATAATGCCCTTTATGAATGTCTGGTTACGCTATCAAAGCTACTGGCTCCGTTTATCCCTTTCCTGGCTGAGGAGATGTATCAGAATTTAGTTTGCTCACTGTTTCCTGAGGCTCCGGACAGTGTGCATCTGGCTGATTTTCCGGTGGCTGATGAGAGCAAAATTGACCAACAATTAGTGGCTGATACTCAACTGGTGATGAAAATATCAAGTCTGGGACGGGCTGCCCGGAGCCAGGCTGGTATTAAAGTGCGCCAGCCTTTGGCTAAGGTCATGGTCAAAGTTGGCTCCAGCCAAGATGAGGCAGGGTTGGAGCGTTTGGTGGCTCAGGTATTAGACGAGCTTAATGTAAAACGCCTGGAGTTTGTTAGCGATGTAGAAGAGATTACTGCAAAAGCTCTGGAGATTTTTGGTTATGAGGTTAGCTCGGAGGGAGGTTATGCGGTAGCGGTTCCTAAAGAGATTTCACCTGAGCTTCAGGCTGAGGGGATGGCGCGGGAGATAGTGCATAGATTACAGAATATGCGCCGCTCGGCCGGGTTTGATATTGCCGATCATATCGTTACTCACTATAAGGGGGATGACTACTTAAAACGGGTAATAGATGATTTTGCTGACTACATCAAGCAAGAAACACTGTCTCGTCAGCTTGTTGAGGGGGTTCCTGAAGAGGGCGTCTTTACTGAAAGCTATAAATTGGGTGGCCATGACATATTACTGGAAGTGAAGAGGTTGGGTTAGGTTAGGGTGGTGGGCTCTAGGTAAGTGTAGCGTGAGTAACGTTCTCAGCCTCATCCCGCAGGAAGGTTATCTCTACCCTTTGTCCAATCTGGCACGAGTGTATCGCCTGTATTAGTCCCTGGGCGGTGGATATTTCTTGTCCATTAAAAATGATAATAACATCGCCTGCCTCTAATCCGGCTTCAGAGGCGGGGCTGTCAGGAACTGCATAAGTAATAAGTGCTCCTTTATCATATGTGGGATGAATCACTATCCCCAGCCAGGGGCGGACAACATGCCCGGTGTTAATCAGTTCATTGATAATCGGTATAGCCATATCGGTGCTTAAGGCATAGCCCATACCTTCTACACCGACCATAGCAATCTTGGCGCTGGTAATCCCGATTACCTCGCCGTTCATATTGACTAACGGACCCCCGCTATTACCCGGATTGATGGCAGCACTAGTTTCAATAAGGTCGTATAGTGTTTGCCCTGAGGATATCGTAATAGAAACCTCCAGGCGGCTAACTATCCCTTCCTTGGCGCTTATCCCCAGCCCCAGTGGATTACCGATAGCCACTACCCAATCGCCAACCCTCACCTCATCGGAAGAATTGCCTATATCAGCCGGGGACAGGTTGGTAGCGTTAATCTTAAGCACAGCCAAATCGGTTAGAGAATCAGTGAATACTCCGCTCATATCTACGGGCAAGGTTGTGCCATCAGCCAGGGTTACCGTGATGGTTGTAGCTCCTTCCACAACATGGTTGTTAGTTACGATAAGCCCATCCTTATCTATAATCCACCCCGAGCCAGCGACCTCTTGAGTGTATGGTCGGTTGAAAATATCATAGGTTACCAACTCGGTATTAATAGCCACTACCGAAGGCTTAATCTTAGCTACTACATCGGCAATGCCGGGTAATGGCGAGGTATCTATGTTGAGCTTTAGGCAGCCAGTCCATAGAAAAAGGGATATAAGAAGGATAAGACAGGTTAATAGGTATTTTATGTTGGCTCTTTTCATTGCTGTTTTTATTCTAGCACACGGGCAAAGTCAGGGCAAAATAAGGGGCTGAGCATAATCCCAGCCCCTTATCCAGCGATAATAGCATATGCCTTTATCCCTCTGGTACCTGGGGCAAGTGAGCCAGTGCCTCCTTTACCTTTTCCTCAGGATACTCATAATCCACGAGTTTACCCGATAGGTACTCATCATAAGCAGCCAGGTCGAAGTGCCCGTGTCCGCTGTGAGCTATCAGGATGGTTTTGGCTTCACCGGACTCCTTGCACTTAAGGGCTTCATCAATAGCCACCCTGAGGTCATGGCAGGGTTCAGGGGCAGTGATGATGCCCTCGGTGCGGGCAAACTTTACCCCGGCCTCAAAGGTAGCTACCTGGTGTACTGCCTGGGCTTCAATTAAGCCCAGCTTGTAGAGGTGGCAGATGATGGGAGACATCCCGTGGTAGCGCAGTCCGCCGGCGTGGACGCCTGGTGGGACAAAGGTATGGCCCAGGGTGTACATTAGAACGATAGGAGCGAGCCCGGCCTCATCCCCAAAGTCCCAGGTATAGGGGCCCTTGGTTAGCGTAGGACAGGCTTTAGGCTCAACGCAGATAATGCGCAGGTCTGGTTTCTTGCCGCTGAGTTTGTCCCTTATCCAGGGCAGGAACTGCCCGGCGAAGTTGGAGCCACCGCCAACGCAGCCAACAATGATATCGGGATAGGCGTCGGCCATCTCCATTTGCTTTCTGGTTTCCTCACCGATGATGGTCTGGTGCAGCAGGACATGGTTGACGACACTGCCGATGGAGTACTTGGCCTCGTCGTCGCCAAAGGCAGCTTGAATGGCTTCGCTGATGGCGATTCCCAGACTCCCCGGGTGCTCCGGATTTTCGGCGAGAAGACGGCGCCCAACCTCGGTGTCTGAACTGGGACTGGGTACTATCTTGGACCCCCAGGTCTCCATCAGGATGCGGCGGCCTGGCTTCTGGTGGTAGCTTACCCTGACCATAAAGACCTTACATTCCAGACTGAAGAAAGCGCAGGCCATAGCCAGGGCGCTGCCCCACTGCCCGGCACCGGTCTCAGTGATCAAGCGCTTGACCCCCTCCTTCTTGGCATAATAGGCTTGGGCAAGCGCCGTGTTGGGTTTATGACTGCCGGCCTGGCTGGTCCCCTCATATTTGTAGAAAATCTTGGCTGGGGTATCCAATGCTTTCTCCAGCCGATACGCCCGATGCAATACCGTCGGTCGGTAGGTGCGGTAAGCTTCCTGCACCTCTTCTGGGATTTCAATGTAGCGCTCGGTGCTGAACTCCTGCTTATTGACAGCATCAGTGAAGATGGGAGGGGGTAAAGGCCCTTCCCGGGGAAGGGGTTCCTTGGTGCCAGGATGACGCAGGGGTGGGAGTGGCTCTGGCAAATCGGGTAGGACATTATACCAGTGAGTTGGCATGTCCTTTTGGTCAAGAAAATACATTGCTCTTTCCATTTTTCCTCCTTTTTATTTTAGTTTCTAAGTTAACTTTAAGGTTTAGAGCATATTTCCCTCCTAGTCTTTATTCTTTAAATCCAAAGCCTCTCGTAAGCTCAAAGTAAAGGCTTTAAGGGAAGAGAGGGTG
>DAOVUZ010000119.1 GCA_030632305.1 Dehalococcoidales bacterium
ATATGCTAGATATATAGGTCTACATAACCCAGTCAATAACAATAAAGCATCCTACTAAAGTAAGGGATAAAAAGGAAAGTAAACAGAGACAAAACAGCATTGGATATTAACATTTGGATGCTTCTTGTCTGGCGAATAGTTCGCAATGCCATAATACCAAGGAAAAGAGTTCCGCCTCCTACAAGTATTGACGAGACAAGGTTTATCCAATCAGAAGTTACCATACCGGCACTAGGTTCCATACCCTCATTATACCACAATATTATCTTGGGAATATTATGTTAAGTTATAACCTATCCCTTTATCGGAATACCCCTCAGTAAAACCCGGCCGGGGCCAAGGGGTGTTTAAGAGGGACGAAGCCTCTCTTCTTATAAAAAACCTCCCCTTCCATTATTAGGGGGGGGGATAAAGGAGGTGGGTTGCTAAAAAACCCAAAAGCCCCAAGGGCAAAAATTTGGGCTAATTATCCCCCAGAGATTCTACAGGTAGTTTACCCATTCGAAAATATTTTTAGGGGCCTAGATTTCGATCTGAGAGCGTCATTTTTTAGGGGTATTTTTTAGACCGGTTGAGAGGTTTTGGCGAGGGTGCCACTGATTAATTTTAAGAGTTTGGTTAACCCCCACCCCCTGGCGGCTGAAATCAGCACCGTGTTTTTATCCCCGGCACCACGCTGGTCAGAAAGATAATTTATGGCTGACGCCTCGTCCCAAGTCCGGTCACCGTTCAACAGCAAATCGATCTTATTCAGCGCCGTAACCCGGGGCTTCTCCCTGAGGTCAAGGTCGGCAAGAATATCCTCTACTACCTGACACTGCTCCGGAGCATTATGACAGGTTAAATCAACTACATGGAGGAGCACGGTGGCTTCGGTTAATTCCTCAAGGGTCGCCCTGAATGCGGTGACAATGGTGGGTGGTAACTTCCTGATAAAACCAACAGTATCGGTTAACAACACTACCCTTTTATCAGGCAGAGTTAATCGCCTGGTGGTGGGGTCTAATGTAGCAAACAGCTTATCCTCTACAAACACACCAGCCTGACTGAGGGCATTGAGTAAGGTACTTTTACCACCATTGGTATAGCCAACCAAGGCTACTATGGGAATACCACTTTTCTGGCGCTGTTGACGATACAGCACCCGGTGTTTTCTCACCTCTTCAATCTTTGCCTTTAGATGATGTATTTTCTGACGGATGAGTCGCTTGTCGGTCTCAAGTTGTAATTCACCAGGACCTCTGGTGCCGATGCCGCCACCAAGCCTTTCCAGATGACTCCACTGCCCGGCAAGACGAGGAAAAAGGTATTGATGCTGAGCCAGTTCTACCTGCAATTGACCTTCGTGGGTCCTAGCCCGCTTGGCAAAAATATCCAGGATCAGGGCAGCACGGTCAATTACCTTTACCTGAAGAATCTCCTCCAGATTTCTTTGCTGTAGCGGTGACAGCTCATCATCAAAGATTACTACATCATAGTTGGTGCTATTCTTTAGCGCCAGTAGTTCGTCCAGCTTACCCTTGCCCAGATAATGTGCCTTTGAGGGTACGGGTAACCGCTGGATAAACCTTCCCACCACACTAGCCCCAGCCGTGATGGCTAATTGAGACAGCTCATCTATAGAGACCTCCGCTGGCCAAGTATCAGCATTGCCCCTGGTTACCACTGCTACCAAGAACGCCCGTTCCAGCGATTTCTGGGTAAGAACTGTGTCCTTAGTAATAATAGCCTCCTGTAATGTTATGTCAAGTTACTTCTTTATCCCACCTGCTTTGGTTTCACGCCACCCTGATAGCCGTGACAGACCTTTCGCCAGCCCCTCATCCGAGATAGTCAATGACAACCGGACATAGCCCTCACCGCTTTTACCATAAGTTACCCCCGGGGTAACCACTACCCCAACCTTTTCCAGTAAATCAGTAGCCAAGTCGGCAGAGGTATAGCCCCAGGGAACCTTAGCCCAGACATACAGGCCTGCCTTAGGAGATTTGGAGTCAAGCCCAATGCTGTTCAACATATCAACGACCAGGTCACGGCGTCTCTGGTATATAGCATTGTGCTCCTGAATACAATCCTGGGCTCCGGTCAAAGCCTCAATGGCAGCGTATTGAATAGCCTGGGGAATCCCTGAATCCAAATTCGACTTAACCCTCTTCAGGGCATCTATCATCTCAGCGTTACCTACCACCATTCCTATCCGCCACCCGGTCATATTATAGCTCTTGGACAGGGAATGAAACTCCACTCCCACCTCCCTGGCTCCATCTGCCTGCATAAAGCTAATCGGTTGGTAACCATCAAAGGCAACCTCGGAATATGGACAATCATGACAGATAGCCAGGTCATGCTGTCGGGCAAATTTAACTACCTTATTGAAGAAATCAAGGTCAGCCACGGCACCAGTAGGATTATTGGGATAGTTGAGCCACAGCAGTCTGGCTCTTTTCAGAACATCGTCAGGTATAGCATCTAAATCAGGCAGAAAACCGTTCTTGCCAAGGAGTGGCATACAGTAAGGCTCACCGCCAGCCAGAATAGTGCTTATTGAATAAACGGGATAGCCCGGGTCAGGCACCAGGGCAATATCCCCGGGGCCAATAAAGCATAAAGCAATATGGGCAATACCCTCCTTAGCACCAATAAGGGGTAACACCTCTTTACCGGCATCAAGGGAAACACCAAATCGCTGGCTATACCACCCGGCTATAGCCTGTCG
>DAOVUZ010000122.1 GCA_030632305.1 Dehalococcoidales bacterium
AGGCTGTAACCGCTGCCCAACATCTTGCCCAGCGTTCTACCATTAGCCGGGGGCTCGACTAGAACCAAGTTTTTCGTCTTAGGTGACATAACTCCAAAAACAAATCAAAGCTAATCAGATTATATTTTTTAATATCGTGGCGGAGAGGGTGGGATTCGAACCCACGGTCGGAAAATCCGACACGCGCTCTCCAGGCGCGCCTGATAGGCCACTCCAGCACCTCTCCATAGTATGAAAGAGTCAGATTATATTTTTAATATCGTGGCGGAGAGGGTGGGATTCGAACCCACGCTCCGCTATAAGCGGAGACCGCTTTTCGAGAGCGGCACCATCAGCCTCTCGGACACCTCTCCCCGTTACATTAGTAATTATATCACAACATGCCAGCCACAGGCGTTAAGGTCTTTTGGCAACCTATCCCCACTGACCCCCTTCCCTTATTAAGGGAAGGGGGAGAATTAGGAAGAAGGCAAAGCCTTGTTTAATTCTTCTTTCTCTTACCAGAGGAGTAGTTGCTCTAAAATGGCATGGCTCCCCTTGGTAAGGGGAAGGGGATAAAGGAGATAGGGTTAATAAACAATCTAGGCTTTACGGGCTTGCCCTTGATATAGTATGCTTACGGCGTGTTGTTAATCTGTAGGAGCCTCAATCTTTGGTTTGGTTAAAGTTTCTTCTCTGTCTCGCCATTATCCTATTCTCAGGGACAAAGCTAGCCCGATATGGTGATGATATTGCCAGGAAGACAGGTTTAGGAGGGATTTGGATAGGGCTGGTGCTTCTGGCTGCCATTACCTCTATGCCTGAACTGGTCACTGGAGTGAGCTCCGCTGCCTTAGTCGGGCTCCCTGATTTAGCCCTGGGCACTCTCTTTGGCAGTTGCCTGTTCAACCTCGCTATCCTCGCTTTACTGGATATTTTATACCATCCCATCCCGATTTTGAGCCGAGTAAGCTTGAGGCATGTAGCATCAGCCGGTGTGGGAATTTTGCTTATTGCTATCGCTGCCGGGAGTATCCTGACTGGAGAAGGGCTTTCTGGATTAGCCCTGGGATGGGTGGGTATTCCGAGCATTTTAATTCTCATCCTGTATTTAGTAGCGGTGAGACAGATGTTCCGTTTTGAGCGTAGTCACCCGGCACCACAGCTAGAAGCTACCTTACCTCAGTATACGGAGATTCCGGTAAAGATGATGTACCTCAGGTTTATACTGGCAGCGGTAGCAGTTATCGGTGCTGGAATATGGCTATCATTAATTGGTGATGAGATTGCTGTGACTTATAACTGGGACGCTAGCTTTGTTGGCAGTTTATTTCTAGCAATTACTAGCTCAATGCCTGAGTTAGTGGTAAGTATCGTTGCCCTCCGTTTGGGCGCTTTTGATATGGCGGTCGCCAATATATTGGGTAGCAATATGTTTAATATCGTCATTATCGCCCCGGTTGACCTCTTCTATACTCAAGGGGCTATTCTCTCCTCGGTGTCAGCCACTCACCTCATTACAGCGGCAGTGGCGATAGTGATGAGCCTGTTAGTTATTGTTGGGCTCCGATTTCGGCAGAAACGCAAGACCTTTTTCATCATCAGCTGGTATGCCGTGGCTTTAATTGTGCTTTATATTTTTGGTTTCTATGCCTTGTTCATTTCAGGCATGGTTTAGGCTGAACCCCCTTCACAAAGGAGCTATGCTGAAGGAATTTTATGATGTAAGTGAGAATTTCTGCGACCTGCCAGACCAAGTATTGAATTAGCGCGTGAGGATAGGTTATAATGCGACAAGATGACATCAGGCTGTGGGTTGCTTGACTCCGTTGGGCTTTGTAGAGTAGTGGTAGGAAGAGTAAGACTGGATTATTGCCCAGGATTGCATGCAGGGAGGAAGGTTATCAGAATGTTCTTGTATCCTTGTATGGTTCAGGTCTTGCTGAATGTATTCTGCGTCACATGAAGGAAATTGCTCAAAGGTACCAAGTATCTAAAGGAACCTAGTTTTACCTGATGATATTGAACCTGTAAAGGGGGTCAGCAGCTATGGAAGAGGCCACCAGTAGTATAGAAGCTATCGAGGCCGAAGCCGAAAAGACACTTGAAGAGGCTCGGAGCAAAGCTAATGAGATTCTTCTTAAAGCTAATGAGGAGAGTAACAAAATTCTCTCCTCTGAGTTGCCTATGGATGAAGTCAAAATGAAGTGCGAGCAAATTATACATGAGGCTAGGGAAGAAGCTGATAAAAAAGGAGAGGATTCCAAGAAAAAGGCTTCGGAAATTAGAACAAATATCGGCAGGAAGGTGGAGAAAATTACAGGGCGTATAGTGAATACTATCACTGGAGCAGAATTGAGATGATACCTCTATTCCTCAATAATCCTGAGTCTATGGTCAAAGTTAGGATAATAACAGTGAAGGATTACTTAGAGAAGGCCCTAAAAACTTTGCATAGAATTGGGATGCTCCATATTGAGGATAGTAAAGAGTTAAAGCCTATAGATAAAGCAGCCATTGAACATGGGCAAAGGGAAGTAAATGAGCTATTAACCTTCGTTAATAATGTGTTAAGTTACATACCACAGAAAGA
>DAOVUZ010000070.1 GCA_030632305.1 Dehalococcoidales bacterium
AGAACAGTGCCGTTCAGCCAAGATTGGCTGCGTTGACTGCAAGAAGCTCCTGGCTCAAGAGATTAATGCTGCTCTCAAGCCCCTCCGGGAGCGGCGGTCAACCCTTGCTACTAAACCTCAATATGTAGAAGATGTTCTGGCTGACGGTGCCAAGCGAGCCCGGGTTATTGCTAGGAAGACTATGAAAGAAGTGAAACAGAAGATGGGACTTATCTAGCCCGTTAATAGCTCAATTAGTGACCACTGGTCTTCCGCCTCATTATAGCAGAGTCTGAATAATTTGTTATCCCTGGTTCTAACCTGAAAGTACCTCTCCCCCGGCTCCTGCCACTCTCTTTCTATCTCCTCAACCTCGTATACTATACCTTGCCACTCAAAGGACTTTGGTCTTTCGGCATAGGTATGACCGGAATAGCAATTTACCTTAAGATTATTCAATCCAACCTGCCGTCTGTATAACTAAATAACTTTGCCTTCTTTTTCCGCTTTTTTATCCATATAGTTTCCAATGACAAAACCAATGGCAATGCCGATACCTATCCCGACGCTAATATTATCTAACGCAGCCCCAATACTAGTGCCCATTGCCGGGCCAATCATCATCCCCATTCCGCGATAGTATCCTTCAGTAATCAGCTTGTGCTCTTTCTTAAGGTGCTTGACAATATTGTTAATCTTCTTAATGTGGCTCTTGCGTCTTTCTTTACCGGGCAACTGGATTAGATTGCCCAAATCTTGAGCAAGGGTGGTGACTTCTTGCTGAAACATATAGCATTCCCCGCAATAGGAAGCAAAATCATCAACTCTGTTGGCTACCCGCAGCAGCAGGTCCAGTTTATATTTCTTGGAGTCCCTCTTATTGAGCGTGTCTTGGTACAGGTTAATTTCTGTGGCGGTGCGGTTATACCAATCGCTGCGAGCTTCAATTTCCATAGTATTCTTTCCTGAGTTTTATTAGGTAACCCTCCTCCTGTATCCCCTTCCCTTCGAGGGGGGGGTGGTTGGAAGAGGGGCTTCGCCCCTCTAAAACTCTCTTATCTTATATTTCCGCTTTCCTCTTGTGCCAGTCGGTTGACTGCTGGTAGGCGTGGGTGATTTTTAAGATGGTTTCCTCCGAAAAGGGCTTGCCGATTATCTGTATGCCTATGGGCAGTCCGTCGGCGAAGCCGGCGGGAATAGAGATAGCCGGCAGACCGGCAATATTTATCGGCAGGACGCAGACATCACTCAGATACATCTGGAGCGGGTCATCCATCTTCTCACCGATTCTAAATGGGACGGTAGGGGAGGTTGGGGTTACCAGGGCATCAAACTTGGTAAAGGCCTGGTCAAACTCCTGCCTTATCAGGGTGCGCACCCTCTGGGCTTTGAGATACCAGGCATCATAGTAACCAGCGGACAGGGCGTAAGTCCCCAGCATAATGCGTCTCTTTACCTCATCGCCGAAGCCATACTGGCGAGTTTTCGCTAAAGCCTCCCACATACTGTCGGCATCTTGATAAGAGAAGCCATACTTTACCCCATCATAGCGAGCTAGGTTAGCCGAAGCCTCCGACGGAGCGATAATGTAGTATGCCGCCAGGGCGTAGGGGGTATGGGGTAGTGACACCTCCCATTCTATCCTCGCCCCCAGTTCCTCGAGCTTATTGATGGCGGCTCGCATCGCTGTTTCTACCTCGCCCTGCATCCCCTCGACAAAATACTCCCTGGGGACGCCGATATTAAGCCCGTTGAGGTCGGTAGTCAGGCACCGGGTATAATCGGGCGTGGGATAGGGAACCGAGGTGGAATCTCTGGTATCGTAGCCGGCAATGGTATTCAACACCAGGGCACAATCGGTAACATCCTGGGTCAGAGGTCCAATCTGGTCGAGGGAGCTGGCAAAAGCAACCAGGCCATAACGACTTACCCTGCCGTAGGTAGGTTTTAAGCCGGTGACACTGCAAAAGCCAGCCGGCAGGCGAATACTGCCTCCGGTATCCGAGCCTAAGGCGTAGATTGCCTCGCCGGCAGCTACAGCCGCGGCTGGACCGCCGCTGCTCCCTCCGGGGACGCGGCTCAAATCCCAGGGGTTATGAGTCGGGAAAAAGGCAGAATGCTCATTAGACGAACCCATGGCAAATTCATCCATATTGGCTTTGCCTAAAATTACTGCCTCGCTGTCATTTAATTTTTCAACTACGGTAGCATTATAGGGTGGCACAAAGTTTTCTAACATCTTTGACGAGCAGGTGGTTGGTATTCCTCTGGTGCACATGTTGTCCTTGATTACCATCGGGATGCCGGTGAGGGGACCGAAGTCACCGGTGGCAATAAGCTCATCAGCCTTTTGGGCTTGCTTCAGAGCCAGCTCATCGGTGATGGTAACCAGGGCGCGGACCTTTGGCTCTACCTGCTGGATTCGTTCCAGACAGGCCCTGGTTAATTCAACTGAGGAAAGATGCTTGGTCTTAAGTAGCTGATGTGCCTCGTGGATTGTCAACTGGTTAAGTATCAACCTTACCCCCTTAATCCCCCTGCGGAACAGATAATCCGACCCATATTATACCATTCCTGACTGAGTTGGACATACAACCGGGACAGAAGTGATCTACTGCGGGCTTTGTTGAGTTTTCAACACAACACGATAGAGCAGATTGATCCTCGAGGCTCAATAGTACCAGACTTTTAATCAGGGTGTCACAGGTTCGAGACCTGTACGGCCTACTCTCGACCTCTTCTTCATTTGCTAACATTTTGCTAACATATTTGCTAACGAACTATTTCCGATGCGGTATCTTTAGATGGCAGTAAGATATCATCCTACATTTGCAGAATTGATAAGAGCTCCTAATCACTCTTGTTTTATAGAAGTGCATGAAACCGAGCACAAGTCACACTCGTCAGTGCATGGTTCAATATGGATAGTTACATCGACAATTCGTAGCTTTCCTACTATATCCTGCTCTAAGTGGTCACACAACCGGTGGGCCTCTTCTAGACTAACATTTTTGGGCATTACGAGGTGGAGGTCAATGTAACGCTGGTTTCCCGCCTTACGCGAACGTAGTTTATGTAGATTCAGCACCTGATCACTGTGCTCCATGATGCTGGCTATTATTGAATCCTCTTCCTCAGCTGGTAACTTTACGTCCATCAGCCCGCTAAATGCCTTCTTCGTTGTTTGGTAGGCAATTCTTCCGATTAATATAGCTACAATCAGAGCGACAATGGAGTCAAGTATATTAAGCCCGGTTAGCCTTACCAAAATTAGCCCAACTAAGACTGCGACCGAGCTCCACACATCGGCGAGCAAGTGGCGACCGGTTGCTTCTAAAGCTACAGAATCACTTGACTTTGCTGCCCTTAGTGCACACCAAGCAACGATTACATTTATCATTATTGCCGCTAACGTTACGTAAATGCCTACGGTTACTAACTCTACAGCTCCCCCGACAATTAGCCTTTCTATTGCCGCATAGGCAATTGTGCCAGCGGCAACGAATATTAACACTCCTATGATAAAGGCAGCGATATCCTCGGCCTTACCATGACCATAGACGTGTTGCTTATCGGGTGACTTCCTTGCAATTATGATGCCAATGAAAGCAATAACTACTCCCGACAGGTCAATAACGCTATGAACCGCGTCAGCCCTGATGCTAATACTACCAGTAAGTATACTCGCTACTACTTTCATGACTACTAGTAAGCTGACAGCGATAACAGACAGTTTAGCCACGCCCTCTTTGGTAGCTGGAACCCCCAATATTTTCTTGGTATCTCCCGTTTCTTTGGTCATCTCGATTGACTCCTTTTCTAGATACAAAAAAACCCGCGAGATTTTTAGTCCCGCGGGTCTAAATTCTAGATACAAAAAAACCCGCGAGATTTTTAGTCCCGCGGGTCTAAATTCTAGATACAAAAAAACCCGCGAGACTTCTGGTCCCGCGAGTTCAACAACCCACTGCTCTTCAAAGAACCCGACTACATCCTAATACATTAGGAAAGCCTGTTCCAGAATGCCTTATTTTAACATAGTATTGTGACTATGTCAATGCCACATCGTGGCATCACAATATGATGTTTTGTTAATGCATTGGCAGGATAGTATAATTGCTAACGGATTTGCTAACGAACTTTTCACCACTATAAATGACAAGGTGGTACCAAATGGTACCACCTGAAGCTAAATCTCAAATATAAAGGTACAACTAATTACTTATCAGTACTCTCAAGGACAATACGCCTGTATCTTTTAATCAGGGTGTCATGTATTAGGTTGTACTTACTTTGGCTTATTCAGAAATATATCAATCTTCTCTTTCGTTGAAAGTCTAAACTTAAACTCCAATTCACCCGGTGTCACATATACTTCACCCTCTTTACTAGCTCTTTTCAGACTTAAAGGCAGCCAAGTTTGATTCCAAGTATCAGAACCGATATGCTTATACTGGCAGAGTATATAGTATATTCCCTCAGGTCTATGCAGGATAGGCCTAAATTCTAGGCTCTCATTAGCTCTCAGTATGGTTTCTCGGCGGGTGTCGAGCCACTGATGTCTATTATCAAGTAGCGCCATTTCGATTTCTATGGCCGGGTTTTGTCCTTCATTCAGTACTATAAAGTGAGAGAAATATTCTCTACTTAA
>DAOVUZ010000054.1 GCA_030632305.1 Dehalococcoidales bacterium
CACCAGCAAGACCGCGGTAGCTACTACCGTCTTGCCACTGCCAACCTCCCCCTGGAGTAACCGACACATAGGTGTTGGTTTTCCTAAATCAGCCAGTAGCTCGCTGAGCACCTTCTGCTGAGCTGAAGTTAGCTCAAAGGGCAAAGAGTGGAGAAAGGTGTCCAGCATCGGTGTCTGAGCAGTAAATCGGTTACCCGGCTGGCTCTCCTGCCAGCTGCGCTTTCTGCTGAGCACACCAATCTGGAGGAGAAAGAGTTCGTCAAAAGCCAGACGAACCCTCGCCTGAGCCTTCACTGCTTCATCTTCAGGGTAGTGAGCCTGACTTATAGCCCGGGGTAGCTCCAGAAGGTCGCAGTGCTTCTTTACCTCGCAAGGTAGAAAATCTTCCATCTGCCATGCCCAGTGGTCTATAACCTCTTTCATCAGTTTTCTTACCTGGCGAGGGCGCAATCCCTGAGTAAGAGGATAGAGGGGAACCAGGCGCCCGGTGTGAATCAACTCTTTATCCTCCACAAGCTCCCACTCCGGAGATTCAAACACGTGCCGCCCGCCAAACAAGCTTACCCTACCACTGATAACCATCTGGGCATTAGTCGGTAACTTCTTAGCCAGGTAGGGGTTATTAAACCATACTACCCTGACATTGCCTGTTTCATCGCCAACAACAGCCTCGGTGCTTCGCCTACCCCCCAGCCTAATCTCCTGAGCCTGCCATACATTAGCAATGATAGTCTGCTCCTCCCCCTCGGTAAGCTGTGAGATAGATTTCATCTGGCTGTAATCAAGGTGACGGTGCGGGAAGAAATAGAGCAGGTCGCGAACTGTGTGCACACCCAACTTATTAAACTTGGTCGTCAGGCTGGAGCTGATACCTCTAATAACAGTAATAGGCGAATCAATAGATTGGTTAGCCCCCACACTCTGCTTTCTTGTCCTCGGAGACGGCTTGGTAGCTACTGGAGCTAACTTAGCCTCAACCTTTTCCTCTTCTCCGTGCTCTGCCTCGGCTAAAAAATCAAGCACACTATTTACCCACTGTTCACGCTGCTGTTTAGTCAAAGAGGCGTAGCTGGAATTAACCAGGCGAAGCTTATGAAAGCGGTTCAGGAGCTTGGGATTAGTTAACGACTCTATAGCCTGCCCTGACCAGTGGTGGAGGAACCTATCCAAACCACCGATTACCGCCGAATCTGCGTAACCCTTTTTATGCTCAAGCTCAAGAATCTTACGCAGAGACTCAACATCTATTAACAAGGTTATGTCTCCGTTCGCCGGGCGAATAGCTAAAAGCGGGAAAGTTCAATCTCGGTACGGGTAAAGCTACTCTACAGAAACAATATAGTTATAGTGAGGCTGACCGCCCTGAACCACTTCAATCTGAAGTTGAGGATACTGCTCACGGATACTGAGACTAACCTGTTCTGCCTCAACCAGTCCAGTATCAGCCCCGTAATAGATGGTAATTACCTCGGCTTGGTTTAAATCTAGCTTAGCTAATACCTGATTAAGAGCACCGGTGGTCTTATCGTCCACGGCAACCAGGTCCCCATCCAGAAAGCCGATAGCCTGCTTCTTCTTAATTTTCAGTCCACCCAGCTGGACAGAGCGTACTGCCCGAGTAATTTCAATAGACTTTACTGCTGATTTTGTATCCTTCATAATTTGAACGTTTGTCTCAAAATCTGCCTCATAATCAAAGGCTAAAAGGGCAGCTACCCCCTGCGGGATTGTTTCCGTAGGCACTACCCCAACGCTTTTCGTAGTCAAAGACGGGACTTGCTCAGCGGTAAGCACTATATTCTTGTTATTAGGTAAAATAATAACCTTACCCACAACTACCGAGTTTACAGCCTGGAGCAACTCTTTGGCGCTAGGATTCATTGTCTGTCCACCAGGAACAATAGCTGCCGCCCCCAGGCTTCTAAAAACATCTGCCAGCCCATTCCCCACGACGACGGCAACGATAGCCATATCAACTGCCGGCAACTTCTCCTTTTGCATCTCTAAGAAGTCGTGGTGCTGCTCATCCATATTCCGTATTGATACCTGATCCATAGTACCTAATGAGGTAGCATAGCGAATAACCTTACCTGGGTCATAGGTATGAATATGAACCCTCACTGTAGATTCATCACCAACTACAATTAGAGAGTGACCTCTCTTTTTCAGCTTTTTCCCCATCTTATCCGGGTCAAGCTTCTGTCCCTTAAGCAAGAACTCAGTGCAATATCCGTAGGACACCTCATCGGCTAGCGCTGGTGACAGCCTGGTAGGTAGAGGAATACTACTGGTAATCATCTGAGGCTTACGGAACTGCATCTGTTCCACCTCACCCTCGAGGTAGCGGAGGGCGCCCTCCAGAATTGTATACAGACCTTGCCCACCGGCATCCACCACCCCAGCCTCCCTCAACACCGGGAGAAGGCTAGGGGTATTAGCCACCGATTCTCCGGCAGCATTTACTACAGCCTCCATAACCGATATCAGGTCATCGGTGCCGCTAGCTACCTGCGCCCCGGCTGCCGCTGAAGCCTCTTTAACTACAGTAAGAATGGTTCCTTCCACAGGATTGCTTAACCCCTTATAAGCCATTACTGATGCCTGTTGTAAGGCATCGGCTAGGTCACTGCCGGTAAACGATTCCTTGTCAGCCAAACCCTGTGCCAAGCCACGCCAAATCTGCGATAGAATTACCCCACTATTACCCCGAGCCCCCACCATTGCCCCCCCCGCCATAGCCTGAGCCACCGCTGAGGCACTACGGTCAGGAGCACGGTAGGCTTCCTCTATGCTGGAACGCATGGTAAGCAGCATATTTGTCCCAGTATCACCATCAGGCACCGGGAAAACATTCAGAGCATCAATATCTGAAGCGCTCTTGTCTAACCATGTAGTAGCCGCTGAAAACATTTCCCTTAAATCTTGCCCATTGGCAGAATCAAGCTGCCCCATCTAATTCCATCCTTGCCAATCTTGGCTGGCTATGATAGTATTATAAGTGCATTTTACAATAAATCTAGGTATCAGTCAAAGGAGAAGTAATATTGAAGTGCGATTTATGCGGGAAATCACCCCAGTTCGGTCATAATGTCAGCCATTCTAAACGCCACACCAACCGTCGCTGGGTACCCAATATCCACCCAGTTACTATCACTATAGATGGTCAGCCAAAACGACTTAACCTGTGCACCAGATGCCTGCGCACTCAGCACAAAGTGGCCAATAAACTACCTTCTAGCCCAAGCTAGCCCGTATCTTTTCCAGTGCTTTCTCTACAGTTTGTCCTGAATTAAACACGGCTGCCCCAGCTACCAGCACCCTAGCCCCAGCTGTTACCACTCGAGGAGCGACCTCAGCATTGATGCCACCATCCACCTCTAGCTCAGCAACCAAGCCCCTTCTATCCAGCTCAGCCCGTAACCGGGCTATCTTATCCAGCATAGCCTCGATAAAAGTCTGCCCGCCAAAGCCAGGATTAACCGTCATCACCAGGACTAAATCCAGAGACGGAATGACCTCGTTAAGCGTGCTTATTGGCGTGCCCGGGTTGAGTGCAACTCCTGCCTTAACCCCCAATTCCTTAATTGTTTGCACTACCTGGTGAATATGGGAGCAGGCTTCAATGTGAACAGTGATAATGTCTGCCCCGGCTTCAGCGAATTGATTAACTTGCTCCCATGGTGACTCAACCATAAGGTGGACATCCAGAGGTAGGCTAGCCTGGCGACGAATAGCGGCTACTACCGAGGCACCAATGGTTATATTAGGCACAAAGTGCCCATCCATAACATCTATGTGAATATAGTCAGCGCCAGCCTTAGTCGCTTCAGTTACCTGCTCACCAAGACGACTAAAATCGGCAGAGAGAATAGACGGGGCAAGCTTGATTTCGGAGTTACTTCCCATCCTTAAAGTCTCCAATCTTTTTCCAGGCATTATCTAATGCCCGCTCTACCTGCATCGGGGCAGTGCCACCAATGACATCCCTGGCGACAATAGATGATTCTACGGTAATTGAGTAAACATCTTCACCAAATAAGGGAGAAAACCCTTTATATTCAGCCAGGCTGAGGTCGTTAAACGATTTACCCTTTTCCATAGCATAGCTTACCAATCTACCCACGATATCGTGAGCGGTGCGGAACGGTTCCCCCTTCTTGACCAGATAATCAGCCAGGTCAGTGGCCAGGATATAACCCTGCTCAACCGCCTGTCCAGTATTTTCAGCTTTAACTCGCAGGGTTTTAATCATACCGGTAAATACTCCCAAGGTCGATAGCAGGGTGTCTACCGTATCAAAGAAGCCTTCTTTATCCTCCTGCATATCTCTATTATAGGCAAGGGGAAGGCCTTTCATCGTGGTCAATAGTGCTATAAGTTTGCCATAGACTCGCCCTGTCTTACCCCGAACCAGCTCAGCGACATCAGGGTTCTTCTTCTGGGGCATAATGCTGCTGCCGGTAGCGTAAGCATCATCAAGCTCAATGAAGTTGAACTCGGCTGAAGACCACAGGATAATCTCTTCAGCTAGGCGAGAGAGGTGCATCAGACACAGACTGGCTGCCGCTTCATACTCGACCACAAAATCCCTATCGGAGACAGCATCAATACTATTCTGGCTGAGCTGGCTAAAGCCCAGCTCGCGGGCTAAAAACTCACGGTCAATATTATAGGCTACGCCAGCTAAAGCCCCACTGCCCAGGGGCATGACATCGGTGCGCTTCAGACAGTCGCTAAATCGGTCAGCATCCCTCTGGAGCATCTCAAAATAGGCTAACAGGTGATGAGCCAGCAGCACTGGCTGTGCCGGCTGCAAATGGGTATATCCAGGCATAACCACACCCTTATTGGCTTCAGCCAGACCAACTACCGCCTGCTGAAATTCCCTTAATTTGAGTAAGGCCTTAGAGATTGCTTCCTTGGCAAGAAGACGCAAATCCAGAGCCACCTGGTCATTCCTGGAGCGAGCGGTATGGAGCTTGCCCCCCACCTCACCCACCTTCTCAATGAGTCGGGCTTCAATATTCATATGGATATCTTCCAGTTCAGGCTTAAACTGAAATTTACCCTGCTCTATTTCGTCCCTGATAGACGCCAGCCCGCCAGTAATCGTCTCAGCCTCTTTCTCTGAGATTATACCCTGTTTTGCCAGCATCCTGGCGTGGGCAATTGAGCCAGCAATATCGTAAGGATATAAACGCCAGTCAAAAGGAATAGAGGCGGTATATTCGGCTACTGATTTATCAGCAGCTTTTTGAAAACGACCACGAATATGACTCATTTACTAGCTTTCCTTTTCCTCCAAACTACTACCTCCCTGCACCTGAGCCTGGCTTCTAATCGGCA
>DAOVUZ010000087.1 GCA_030632305.1 Dehalococcoidales bacterium
AGCGGTGATGGGCTGCGTGGTCAATGGACCGGGCGAAGCCAGAGACGCCGATGTGGGCATCGCCTGCGGCAAAACCAAAGCCGTCCTGTTCAAAAAAGGCGAGAGGATTGCTACTATTGAAGAAAAGGACTTTTTGGTAGCTTTGATGAGAGAGGTAGATAAACAAGCCTAAAGGGGGTTACCAAACATAACTAAAAAGGGTAAGATAGATAAGCAAACTTAACGGGAGTAAAAAGTGCGTATATCAAAGCTATTCGGTAAGACCCAGAGGGAAATACCAGCCGAGGCGGATACGGCAAGCCACCAGCTACTGCTGAGGGCAGGGATGATACACCAAGTAGCAGCTGGGGTCTATTCCTATCTGCCCCTAGCCTGGAGGGTGCTTAAAAAGATAGAGAATATAATCCGCGACGAGATGGATAAAGCCGGGGGGCAGGAGCTAATGATGCCCGTTCTCCAGCCCCTGGAGCTGTGGCAGGAAACAGGACGAGACCTGGCTTTTGGCAAAGGACTGTTTACCCTCTCCGACCGCAAGGAACGCAAGTTGTGCCTGGGGCCAACCCACGAGGAGGTCATCACCAAACTGGTAAGCGCCAATGTGCAGAGCTACCGTGACCTGCCTCTCATGCTGTATCAAATCCAGGCCAAGTTCCGTGATGAACCCCGCCCCAGAGCCGGGCTGATACGAGCTCGCGAGTTCACCATGAAAGACCTCTATAGCTTTGATACCGACGAAGACGGATTAGACCAGAGCTATAACAAGATGCTCCAGGCATACCGGAATATCTATAGCCGCTGCGGTCTGCCCGCCCTACTGGTTGATGCCGATAGCGGTGCCATCGGGGGCAAGGACTCCCACGAGTTTATGGTTATTGCTGAAAGTGGCGAGGATGAAATCATCTATTGCCCCGGTTGCCAGTATGCCGCTAATGCCGATAAGGCGGAAAGTATTAAGAGCAAAATAGACAGCGAGGAGACGTTACCACTGGAAGAGGTGGACACACCGGGCATGGCTACCATTGAAGAAGTATCAGGCTTGTTAAAGGTGCCCCAGAGTCACACCCTCAAGGCGGTGTTTTATATAGCTGACGGCAAACTGGTCTTTGTGGTTATCAGGGGCGACATTGAAGTAAACGAGGTCAAGCTAAAAAATGTTCTCCATTGCATTGAGCTACGTATGGCTACCGAAGCCGAGGTGATAGAAGCCGGTATCGTCGCCGGTTCAGCGTCGCCGATAGGTATCAGCGGCATCAAGATTATTGCCGATGATTCCATAACCTCAGGGACAAACTTTGTTGCCGGCGCTAACAAACCCGATACCCACTTTAGAAATGTCAACTACCCCCGAGATTTTAAGGCTGACATCATGGCCGATATAGCCAAGGCTCATGCCGGGGAGGAATGCCCCAGGTGCAGCGGCAAATTATCATCCACCCACGGTATTGAGGTTGGACACATCTTCAAACTGGGCACCTTCCTCAGTGAGAAATTAGGCGCCTTTTTTATCGACCAGAGTGGCGTATCTCAGCCTATCATCATGGGATGCTACGGCATTGGTCTGGGAAGGCTGCTGGCAGCAGCCTTCGAGCAGAACCATGATGACAAAGGTATTATCTGGCCACTACCTATTGCCCCCTATCAAATCTACCTCTGCCCTCTGTATCTGGAAAATCCCCAGGTGGCGGCTGCGGCTGAAAGTATCTATGCTGAGTTAGAGGCTCAGGGCTTAGAGGTGCTCTTTGACGACCGGAACGAGTCGCCGGGGGTAAAGTTCAATGATGCCGACCTGCTAGGGATACCGGTCCGGGTTACCATCAGTCCCCGAACCCTTGAGACTAATAGCGTAGAGATAAAAAAGCGCTCCGAAAAAGAATTTGATCTTCTACCACTGGAGGGGGTAGCTAAAAGGCTAAAGGAGCTTATTACAAGTAGTTTATAACCCTATCTCCTTCAAACTTCGTGGCCAGGCTGTCTAATTCGGTTTGGCGCCGTAAGCTTTTATGCTGACAACCGAACCGGCAACCTTTTTTATTTCTTCGGGGGGTATTTCTAAATTCTTAATGATTGTCTTTGTCGTCGGGTCATTAGCCATACACTCTATAGGGAAAGACGTCTCATCAATTATGCTGACCTCCTGAAATCCTGCCCCTCTTATAGCCTCAATGTATTCATCCCTCTTTATTGCCCCGGAAAGACAGCCAATATACGCCTCAATAGAGTTCTTGATGGAATCGGGTAGCTCCTTCAACAAAACCATATCCGAAATCATCAGCCTGCCACCTGGTTTTAATACCCTGAAAGTTTCGGTGAAGACCCTATTTTTATCCGGTGCCAGATTGATAACACAGTTTGAGATGACTATATCAACCGAATTATCAGCCGCTGGTAGATTCTCAATCTCTCCCAGCCTGAACTCCACATTGGTGTAGTCGCCTTTCCTGGCGTTTTCCCTCGCCTTATCAATCATCTCCGGCGTCATATCTACACCGATAACCCTTCCACTCTTACCGACCTTGTCAGCCGCCAGAAAACAGTCAAACCCCGCTCCTGAACCGAGGTCAAGAACAGTCTCGCCCTCCCTTAATGAAGCCAGAGCCACCGGATTCCCACAGCCAAGCCCTAAATTTGCCCCTTCGGGAACTGCTTTAAGTTCTTCATCAGTATACCCTATACTCTTGCTAATATTCTGGGCTAAGTTAGTGCTGCCACAGCACGAATTTACCGGAAGGCAACAGGGACTATCCTGTTTGGCGATTTTAGCATAGCCATCCCTTACCACTTTCTTTATTTGTTCTTTCCTCATTCTCAATCCTCCTGAGATTATTTGCTCTCACCATCATTATAATTACTCTGGCGGTGAAAGTCACTTTCGGTTAACTTGTAAAAGGAGGCTCCAAGCTAATATTAGCTGCGAAGGGTAGCTCCAAGCTCGTGAGATAGCTTGTTCAGGATTTTTTGTTGAACCTTATTAACCTCTTCATCGGTCAAGGTATGAGTCGGTGATTGAAAAGTAATTCTATAGGCAAGGGATTTTTTGTCTAGTGGAACCTGCTCACCAGAATAAACATCAAATAGAGTAACCTGCGCTGCCATTGGAAAGCTCTTGATAACAGCCTGAACTTTTTGATGGGTTATTTGGGCATCAATTACCAGAGCCATATCCCTGACTATAGCCGGAAACCGTAATACTGGTTGAAACCTTTTATACCCCAGGGTAAAGGGTAAAAGCGTGGTCACATTGATTTCAAAAAGATAGACAGTCCCTGAAATTTCAAAGGCCTCGGCTACTTTAGGGTGTAATTCGCCGACAACTCCCAGTCTATTACCAGCAATAACTATAGCTGCCTGTTTGCTCAGGTGTAGACTCTCATCAGCACACTCCTCAAAGCTGACTTCCACACCCAACCGGCGGAGTAAGCCCTCCACCATTCCCTTAGCATCAAAGAAATCGAGTAATTCGTCCCCACCCTGCCACGACATTTCCAGTCGGGGTCCAGTCAGTATGCCACACAGCACCTCAGGTTCATCAGGTAAATCATTCTGACGAGGTAGATATACTTTGCCCAGCTCAAAAAGCCTGATACCACCGTCTTCATACCTCTGATTTAGGGAAAGGGCAGCTAAAAGATTAGCTCGCAGGTTAGGGCGAAGATACTCCTG
>DAOVUZ010000028.1 GCA_030632305.1 Dehalococcoidales bacterium
AGTTTCAAAGGTGATACGGCAACCACCGGTACTAAACCAGCCGAGTTAGAAACTGGCATTACAATCCAGGTCCCTCTGTTTGTTGAGGAAGGGGATGTTATCAAGATTGACACCCGTAGCGGCAACTATTTAGAAAGGGTTGGTTGAGATTGACTAAATTGCTAAAGGCTGACTTCCATATTCACACCGAATATTCAATGGATTGCGATACCACACTGGAGGAGATAATCAATCGCTGCCTGGAGGTTGGCATAAACTGTATTGCCACCGCTGACCACGGCACTGCCGAAGGTGGACTAAAGATGCAAACTATAGCCCCCTTCCCTGTAATTGTAGCTGAGGAAATCTTAACCCCCTATGGCGAGATTATGGGCATGTTCCTTAAAGAGACCATACCCAGCGGTCTGTCGGTAGAAGAGACAATAGCTCGCATCAGGGCTCAAGACGGCCTGGTAAATATACCACACCCCTTTGATATATTCAGGCAATCAGCCCTCAACAGTAAGATAGCAGAGGAAATAATAAGCCAAATTGATGTTATAGAAGTATTTAACGCACGATGCCCTCTTCCCGGGTGTTTAGCTAAAGCTCAAATGTTTGCCCAGAAGTATGGTATTGCTAAAAGTGCCGGCAGCGATGCCCACACCCCCGGTGAAATAGGTAATGCCTATGTAGAGATGCCTGAGTTCAGCGGCAAGGACGACTTCCTAAATGCTCTGAAAAAGGGCAAGATTTCAGGACATCAGACAAACCCCTTAGTTCACCTTAAGAGCACCTGGGCAAGGCTAAAAAAACAGTTCTAACGGATGGTGTAATGTATCAGCTTGGCTGGTTTTCTACCGGTAGAGATAAGGCAGCCAGAGACCTGTTAGCCACGGTAAACAGCAGTATCAAGCTGGGTGAAATCAAGGCTGAGATAGCTTTTGTTTTCTGCAGCCGTGAGCCTGGCGAATCAGAAGAGAGTGATTTATTCCTCAGACTGGCTGAGGATGAGCATATCCCCCTTATCTGCTTTTCTTACCAGAAGTTTAGAGTTGGGAAAGCCGTCCCCAGTACCAGTCAAGAAGAAGCTTTACCTCTCTGGCGATTTGACTATGATAGAGAGGTGATGAACCAGTTACAGAGCTTCCATCCTGACCTGTGTGTGCTGGCCGGTTACATGCTAATTGTCAGCCAGGAGATGTGCCAGAGATATAATATGATTAACCTTCACCCGGCGGCTCCAGGCGGACCTAAAGGAACCTGGCAGGAGGTAATCCGGCAACTGATTGAGAGTAAGGCTCAGGAAACAGGGGTAATGATGCATCTGGTAACACCAGAGCTGGACATGGGACCACCGGTAACCTATTGCACCTTCCCCATCAGAGGTAAACCATTTGATAAATACTGGGAGAAAATAGAAAAGCTGCCACTAACCAGCGCCAAAAAGCATAATGAAGAAGAGCCCTTATTCAAGCTGATTCGCAAGCACGGGCTGGCTAGGGAGTTCCCGCTAATAATATCTACCCTCAAGGCTTTCAGCCAGGGCAAGGTTAAGATAATGGCAGGCAAGATTGTTGACGCTGAGGGGAAACCCATTAACGGGTATAATCTGAGCAATGAGATAAACTAACAGGTGAAGGTGAAAAGGAAGATTCCACAGTGAAATTTATCTGTTTTGACCTTGAAGGACCGCTGTCACCCCAGGATAACGCCTACGAGCTGATGAAGCTCTTCCCCAATGGCGATAAGATTTTTGAGGTTATCAGCCGCTACGATGACCTGCTGACCCTGGAGGAGAGAGAAGGCTATGAACCCGGGGATACCCTGGCTCTTATAGTTCCCTTCCTTATCCTTCATAATATTTCAGAGGATAATATCACCACTTTAGCTCTTAAAGCGGGCTTAACCAGTGGCGCTGACAAACTTATTTCCTGGCTTCAGTCCAAGGGCTGGAAGGTATTCTGCATCAGCACCAGTTATGAACAATATGCCAGGCACATTACCCAAAAACTGGGTATTTATGCCCATAATGTAGCTTGCACAGCCTTCCCCCTGGATAAATTCCGACTGGATTTATGTAAAGAAGATTGTGAGCGTTTACAGGAGACTGAGCAAGATATCTTAACCATGCGCCCGGTTACTGATGATGAGCGGATTAAGCAAAGCCTGGATTATTTCTTCTGGGAGAAACTGCCGACTACCAATCTAGGTATGGCGCTGGAACAGGTGAAACCAGTAGGTGGACAACGCAAAGTAGCTGCTTTAAATAGATTTGCCGATAAGTATGGGGAGGCTTTATCCAACTGGGTAGTGATAGGTGATAGTATTACCGATTTCAGGATGCTCCAGGTGGTAGAAGAGGAAGGAGGATTAGCCATTGCCTTTAATGCCAATGAGTATGCCCTGCCCTACTCAACTATGAGCCTGGCTTCCACATCGCTTTTTGACCTAACTGAAGTGCTTGAGGCATGGCAGAAAGGTCAGCGAAGCAGAGTGGAGAAAACAGTTAAAGAGAAGGAGAAAACCGGGGGGGTGGGGGACAGGGGTTACTTTCACTGGCTCTCCGGTAGAAAAGATATAGACGAGGTCATTGAGATTCATAAGCGAATAAGGCGTCTGGTCAGGGAGGAAGCTGGTAAGCTGGGGTAAAACCATGAATAATATTGAAGTAATCGGGCTGGGGGCACTAAATATCGATAACATATACCAGGTAGAGCGCATACTTGAGGATGGAGAAGCAGTAGTAAAGGAGTCGGGATTATTCCCCGGTGGCTCGGCAGCCAATACCATCTACGGCCTAGCCAAGCTCGGGGTATATACCGGCTTTACCGGCATTGTGGGCGATGATGCCGAAGGCAAGATACTGTTTGATGATTTTCAAAAAACAGGGGTAGATACCAGTCAAATCCAAGTGAAGCCAGGAGCAAAAACAGGCTCAACATTATGCCTCAGTGATAGGCTGGGTAAGCGTTCTCTCTATGTCTTACCCGGCGCCAATAACCTACTAACTATGGATGACCTGGATTTGACCTATATAACCCAGGCAAGAATGCTTCACCTGTCTTCCTTTACTGATGACAGGCAGTTCAAGGTTTTACTGGAACTGATGGATAAGCTAGACCCATCTATTAAGCTCAGTTTCTCTCCCGGGGCACTCTATGCTTCCAGGGGACTTGAGACGCTGAAGCCAATACTGGCGCGAACCTATACCCTTTTTATAAATGAGAGTGAAATACAACAACTAACCGGGAAAGATTTTAAAGCCGGTGCTGAAAACTGCCTCAACCAGGGCTGCCAGATGGTGGTCGTTACCCTAGGCAAAGGCGCCAGTTATAAAACCGTTATGACTACCAGTTACATTAGAGATATTGAGAATGAATACGTGGTTGAGCCTGGTAACAAAAACATAATATCTGCCCTAGACACTACTGGTGCTGGTGATGCTTTCGCCAGCGGATTTATCTACGGTCTAGTTAAAGGTAAAGGGCTTGAAGAATGTGGCCGTCTCGGTAATATTACAGCCCAATTCTCCATTACTAAAATGGGGGCAAGAGAGGGTCTTCCCACCGTTGATGAACTAGCTCAACGCTACCAAGAGCTTTATTCGGAACAGCAGTAAGGTTTACTCTTTTGTCGGCTTGCTCTCAGCCTTATCAATCTTGGCTACTTCTTTCGTCGGTTTGCCCAGTATTTCATCCACAAGGCCATACTCTACCGCCTGCTGAGGGTTAAGGTAGAAGTCGCGGTCAGTATCATGGGCTATCTTTTCCAGTGTTTGACCGGTATGGCTAGCTATGATACCCCGGATTAACTCTTGCATTCGCATAATCTCACGGGCAGCAATCTCCACATCAGCCGCCTGCCCTTGAGCGCCGCCAAATGCCTGGTGCAGATGGATAGTGGAGTTAGGCAAGGCGTAGCGTTTGCCTTTGACACCGGAGCAAAGGAGTAGCGTCCCCATACTAGCCGCCAGCCCAACGCAAATAGTAGATACATCAGGGCGGATAAGCTGCATAGTGTCGTAAATGGCAAGACCAGCGCTGATAATACCACCGGGGCAGTGAATATAGAGGCTTATATCTTTGTCCGGGTCTTCTCGTTCCAGATAGAGAAGCTGAGCAATAATAACATTAGCCACCTGGTCATTAATCGGCATGCCCAGCATGACAATGCGCTCTCTCAGCAATAGCGAGTATATATCGAAGGCTCGCTCCCCCCTGGTTCCAGTTTCAATCACCATAGGTATAACGTTCATCGGTTGGTTATTCATTTTTGCTCCTCCTTTGGTATCATTTCACAGCCGTATTTGAACCTTTAGCTATCTCCACTAGCTGCTGTATAGTTTTCCGTGGAGTTAATAACTGCCTGATTGACTCCTTAGACTGCGGCCTATTGAGAAATTTCTGTAGTTCGTCTTTTTTCTCAGCAGCACTTTTGGTCATATTTTCAATCTCAGCCTCTATCTCAGAATCGGTAACCTCAATTTTTTCCTCCTCGGCAACCCTGCCCAACACCAGGGACCGGGTTACTCTCCTGGTAGCTAACGGACGCAGCTCTTCCCGTAATTCCTCCTCCGTCTTGTTAATACCTCTAAGATATTCCTCCAGCCCCTCTTTACCCACCTGTAAGCGCTGGAGGCGCTGGTTAAAGAGTAGGTTAATTTCCATTTCTACCAGAATCGGGGGGAATTCCAGCTCAGCAATGTCAGCTACAGCTTCAATTACCCTTTCCTCAAAATCTACCCTGGCTTTCTCCTCAGCCCTGAGCTTCAGGTCAGCGGAGACATGCTCTCGGAGCAAGTCCAGACTTTTGAAGTCAGGGTTAAGCCCCCCAGCAAATTCATCATCCAACTCAGGCAGTATCTCCTGTTTTATCTCGGTAACTCTCACTTTAAACGAAGACTCTTTCCCTGCCAGCTCAGCATTAGAAAAATCCAAAGGAAACTGAAGCTTGAACTCCTTGTCTTCATTCCCTTTCATCCCCAGTAACTGCTCAGCAAACCCCGGTGCCGGGAAAGGCAGGTCATGAACAGGATGATATTGAATTCCTTTCCGATTTATAAACGGCTTATCTTCTATATCGCTCTCAATATCTATAACTACCAAATCATCAAACTCTACCGGACGCTCTACCGGCTCCCAGCTAGCCTCCTGATGGCGCAGTTGCTCTATGGCGTCATTGACATTATCCTCGGTTACGTCTACAGGTTCTGGCGTAACTTTAATATGATGGTAATCGCCAAGTTTAATTGTCGGCTTTAGCGGCACGGTTACCTTAAATACTACCGGGTCAGTTTGAGCTATTTCAACATGTGGCCGAGCGATAGCCTCAATTTCCTGCTCTTTAATAGCTTTCTTATAAGCTTCAGGAAGGAGGTTATCCAGAGCATTATCAAGGAGGCACTCCTTCCCTATGTAGCGTTCCAGTATGTCTCGCGGTGCCTTTCCTTTACGGAAGCCAGGGATATTCGTTTTCTTAACCAGGCGGTAGTAGGACTTGTCTAAAGACTCCTCTACCTCAGCAGGCTCCATCTCAATGGTCAAAAATACCTGGCTATTTTCTGTTTTCTCCCTGGTTACTTTCACTATTCCTCCCGCAGACGCAAATGTAATTCAGCCAGTTGCTCATCGGTAACCGGCGATGGAGCATCAAAAGTTAAATCGGCAGCAGTTTGACTCTTGGGAAAGGCAATCACCTCTCTGATGGTTTCCTCCCCTGCCAGCAGCATCACAATGCGGTCAATACCGGGGGCGATGCCGCCATGAGGAGGGGCACCATAGTCAAAAGCCTCCAGAAAATGCCCAAAACGTTCCTCAACTTCTTCATCACTATAGCCCAATAACTTAAATATCCTCCTCTGAAGATGGCTGGTATAAATCCTGAGACTACCACTGGAGAGTTCATAGCCATTACATACTATATCATAATGCTTAGCCCGAACTTTTTCAGGAGCACTATCCAGTAAGGGCACATCCTCATCCTTAGGCGCAGTAAATGGATGATGCATCGACTCCCACTGTTTAGTCTCTTCATTCCACTGTAACAATGGATAATCCACAATGAAGGTAAAGGCAAGGAGATCAGGCTCAGCCAGTTTGAGCCGATGTCCCATCTCCCGGCGCAACTCACTCAGTGCCGTATTGACCAGCCTAGTTTTTTTGCCAGCAATGATAAGCAGGAGGTCTCCCATGCCTGCTCCCAAACGCCCTGCTATTTCTTTGACCTGGTCTAAAGTCAGAAATTTAGTCACCACCGATTTTACCATCTCACCAGTCAGGTCGTTTAGACTACCAGTACCACCACCCAGTGCCATAGTTACCAAACCTTCAGCCCCGAGACCCCGCACCATCTTATTCAGTTCATCAAGCTGACTGCAGGTATAAGTAGCACAGCAGGGAACACATATACCCTTTACCTTACCTCCACCAGCGATAGCAGAACGAAAAATAGAGAAGTTAGACTGGGCGACAATATCCGACAGGTCTCCTATCTCCATACCAAAGCGCAAATCAGGTTTATCCGTACCATAACGCTCCATTGCCTCAGCATAGGTAAGGCGTGGAAAAGGTTTCATCAACCGCATTTCAGGTTTAATCGTCTCCACCATAGAGGTGAGAAGCTCCTCAAGCAGGCTAAGGATATCCTCTTCTTCAACGAAGCTCATTTCCAGGTCAAGCTGAGTGAATTCAGGCTGGCGGTCAGCGCGTGTGTCCTCATCACGAAAGCATCTGGCTATTTGAAAATACCTCTCTACGCCAGCTACCATTAACAACTGCTTGAGCTGCTGTGGAGATTGAGGTAGGGCATAGAATTTGCCGGGATAAAGACGGCTAGGCACAAGGTAATCACGAGCCCCCTCAGGGGTGCTCTTAATCAGGATAGGCGTTTCTACCTCGATAAATCCCCGGGCATCCAGGAAATCACGCATAAATTTCACCACTTTGTGGCGAAGTATAAGGTTTTCCTTCATCCTTTCCCGGCGCAGGTCAAGGTAGCGATACCTGAGACGAAGGCTTTCCTCCACTTCAGTATCTTCATTTATATAAAAGGGTGGTGTTTTTGATGGATTAAGTATATCAGTATTATGGGCAATAACCTCAATATCACCGGTGGGCAATTTAGGGTTCTCAGTTCCCGGCGGGCGGGGGGCAACCTCGCCACTAACCCTGACCACATATTCATTGCGCATCTCGCTGGCTATATCATGGCACGGCTTTGATACTTCGGGATTGAATACCACCTGAACTATACCCTGCCCGTCCCGCAGGTCGATAAATATTAGTCCCCCCTGGTCTCGGCGTCGGTCAACCCAACCAGCCAGGGTTACCCTGGCACCAACATGGTTTTTATTCAGTTCACCACAGCTATGAGTTTTGAGCAAAAGCCTCTCCCAGACACATTATAGCTGATTATAGCTTATAACAGGGTGGCCTTCAACTTATGAGGATGGGGTAAATTGACAATCTCAAGGTATAATACTATCATCTTAAAGTTATGGCAAAAACAATAGAAGAAATAAACGAGAAGATACAGCAGGGCAAAGCAGTAGTAGTTACTGCCGAGGAAATAATAGACATTGTTAAACAGAAGGGCGTAAAAAAAGCTGCCCAGGAAGTGGATGTAGTTACTACCGGCACCTTTGGTCCTATGTGTTCATCTGGTGCCTACCTTAATATTGGGCACGCTACGCCACGAATAAAGCTCGGCGGGGGCAGAACCTACCTCAATGATATTCCGGCTTATACCGGGTTGGCGGCAGTAGATTTACTCATCGGAGCGACGGCTCTCCCTGAAGATGACCCAAGAAACAAGATTCATCCCGGCGAGTTTAATTATGGGGGCGGGCATGTAATTGAGGAACTGGTCGCCGGTAAAGACATCAGGCTGATAGCCACCGGCTACGGCACAGATTGTTACCCGAGGAAAAAGCTTGAAACCTGGATTAATATAAAAGACCTCAATGAGGCAGTGCTATTTGATATCAGAAATTCCTACCAGAATTACAATGTAGCGGTGAACCTGTCTGACAGGACAATTTATACCTATATGGGTGTGTTGAAAGCCGGCCTGGGCAATGCTAACTATTGCAGTGCCGGGCAGCTCTCGCCTCTGCTGAATGATCCATATTATAAGACTACTGGCCTAGGCACCAAAATATTC
>DAOVUZ010000017.1 GCA_030632305.1 Dehalococcoidales bacterium
GCCAGACCGGATAGCGATGAGTATTTTTTGAAGATAGCCTCGGTGGTGGCTGAACGCTCAACCTGCCGACGCCATCACGTAGGGGCAGTGGCGGTAAAGGATAAGCATATATTGGCTACGGGCTATAATGGTGCCCCTTCTGGCGCTAAGGACTGCCTTGATCTTGGCTGTCTCAGAGATGAGATGAACATACCGTCAGGGACAAGGCAGGAAATATGCCGGGGCATTCACGCTGAGCAAAATGTAATCATACAGGCCGCCCTTCACGGCGTCAGCCTTGAGGGGAGCACTATTTATGCCACCCATACACCATGCGTGCTGTGCAGCAAAATGCTGGTGAATGCCAGGATAAAGCGATATGTTAGTTTCGGTAAGTATGACGATAATGCGTTTGTTGACCTGTTCAAGGAAGCTGGCATAGAGATTGACCTAAAGCAAAGACCCTCATCCCGAATAAGCTATTTGGGTTAGAGCCTGTTTATCAGCCTCACCCCCTTAATCCTCTCCTTTAATTAGTTCCTGGGTGAGCTTTCCGTCTTACCCCCTTCCAGGGTGAGAAGTGATATACTGGCACAGTATCCAGTAGGGGACTTATAAATGGCAGCTATTTTATCCAGGCAGGATATTCAAAGGTTAGTCCAGCAGCAGCCACCTCTGGTAGAAGACTGTATTAACCTTGAGGAGCAGGTGCAGCCTAATGGCATTGACCTTACCCTGCGTGAGGTCGCCTTGCTCCAGTCATCGGGTAAGATAGCAATTAAAGACAACCAGAGACTGGTATCTGATTTAGCGCCGCTGGTATTTGATGGAATGGATTTTATTGACCTGGTGCCTGGTGTTTATGTTATTACCTACAATGAGGTTGTTCATTTACCCACGAATATTATGGCGTTAGCCACGCCCAGGTCGAGCCTGCTTCGTTGTGGTGTCACTGTGAATACTGCGGTGTGGGATGCTGGCTACTCTGGTCGCTCCCAATCTCTCATGGTGGTCTATAATCCTCAGGGGTTCCGCTTGCAGAGGAATGCTAGAGTTGTGCAGCTTGTTTTTCTGAGGCTAACCGAGGAGACAGAAGGCTACCATGGAGCCTATCAAGAAGAAAATATAGATTAATTATCTAGCCGACTACGATGTTCAATGCCGCTGGCATTATCCAGAAGGATGCCGGACCTTCCCCCAGGAGCTCACCATCAGCATGCACCAGGATTTGCTCTGAGGATTCAATGGCAATGCGGGTTACCCTTTCCACCCTGACTTTGGGGTGCGTAATGTGAGTCCCCTTATATACCATTGGCAATGCCTTCAGCAGCTCAAATTTACCTACATCACCAATAATTACCACATCCAGTAAATTATCATCAAGTTCAGCCTGTGGTGCTATATGCATCCCTCCCCCATAGTAGCCCCCGTTAGCTACCGCTACGCTGCAGATACGGGTGGTCTCGACATTACTCCCCATACTCAGGACAACAGGCTTATTTCGGTAGCTAAGCAGAGACCCGAGCAATCCGGTCAGATAGGGGATAGTGCCGCCAAAGTACTTGGGTATGCGCTCTGTAGCTGCTACTATAGCAGCATCAAAGCCTGCGCCAGCCGCATTTACAAAAAAGCGCTGTAAAGATTGTCCCTTATTCTTATACTCAACAACGCCAACATCAATCAATAGCCTTCTTGTGCCGGTCAGAACAGAACAGGCGCTGGTGTAATCGCGGGGAATGCCTGCCGAACGCATGAAGTCGCTCCCGGTTCCAGTGCTTATTATGCCAAGAATTGTGTTATCTGAATCCGATGAATAAAGTATGCCGTTAGCTATCTCGTTCACTGTTCCGTCACCACCTACAGCCACAAGATATCGGTAGCCATCGGTGGCGGCTGCCCGAGCCAGCTCTATGGCATGCCCTATACCCTCAGTATATTGATAGTCAAAAGATAAGCCGATATGCCTTAGCAGTCGGCTAATGCCAGGCCACTTCTGTCGTGTTGAGTTGGCTCCTGCCACCGGATTAACTATTACCTTAGCGTAAGGTATTGACATTATATATCTCTGATAAGTTAACTCCCCGATTTTAACATCTATGTCAAGGAATAATCTAGAGGTTGGTTATCAAGCGAAGATTGACAAAATATATAAAGCCTCTATAATTTAACGAAGTTCAGGTGAGGAAAGAAATCTTCAGTTACTAAATATAAGGGGGGGGATGATGACAGTAAAAATAGTCACCGATAGCAGTGCTGACCTGCCTGCCCAATTAGTTCAAGAACTGGGGATTACAATAGTCCCCTTGTATGTGCGTTTTGGGGAAAAGGTCTATCGTGACCGGGTCGATATCAGCGAAGATGAGTTTTACCAGAGGTTATTACATGACCCTGTCCACCCTAGCACCATTCAGCCGACACCACAGGATTTCGCCAATGTCTACCAGAAACTATCATCGGAGGCTGATGGGATTGTTTCCATCCACCTCCCGGCTAAATTAAGTGGTACCTGTAACGCGGCGCTACAGGGTAAGGAGATGATAGAAAAGGGGTGCCCCATTGAGGTGGTTGACTCACAGGAAACATCAATGGGTCTGGGATTGATAGATATAGCGGCTGCCACCGTGGCTAAGGCTGGAGGAGATTTGCCGGCGGTAATGGAAGAGGTAAAACAGGCTATTCCCAATACACATTTACTCTTTCTCCTCGATACCCTGGAATACCTGCTCCGGGGTGGGCGCATTGGTAAAGCAAAGGCGCTACTGGGCCAGATATTAAATGTAAAGCCGGTGCTTACATTGAAAGAAGGGGAGGTAGTGCCGGCTGGTCAGGTCCGCAGTCGGACTAAGGGTATAGACCGGTTATTTGATTTTGCCAAAAGTGCGTCAAATATTCAGGATTTAGCCGTTGTGTATAACACTACACCTGATGAAGCCCAGGCTCTGAGGGAGCGTATGGGTACCATATTTGCCAGGGAGCAGATTAAATTATCCAGGGTAGGGCCTATGCTCGGGGTACATACTGGTCCGGGGGCTCTGGCGGTAGCTTTTAGAGAAAAGGGAGCAGTATAAGGCAGGGTAATAAACAGGACAGTCAGCTGAAGCATAATGAAAAAGTGGCAGCGGAGGGAATCGAACCCACGACCAAAAGCTTATGAGTCTTCTGCTCTACCCCTGAGCTACGCTGCCATTCACGTTCATTATACGATAAAATAGTACTTTCAATCAAACCTCTGGTAAGCAAAGTGGGAAGCACCTTTTCACTGGCTGGATGCTTACCATTGATAATCTGGCTCAAGTAACCGTGTGATACTCCAGGCTCTTTTGCTGGTGCTCTTAGTGATTTGCCTTTCAAAGCTCATTTTTGTGATGCCGAATTCACTCTCAATGGTTTTCTAGTCTGGCTTTGCTGTAAAGGCTTCTGGTGGTTCTGAACTTCCCTTTATTTCAGTTTCAAATCCTGATTTTTCCCAGGTCTGTATAATAGAATTTATAATTTTCGCTTGCTTTTGCAAATTTCGTTTATAGGAGTCTTGGCGTTCTTCTTCGTATGAACCCTTGATTTTATAGGGAGTTGCTAATTTCTGATATTCATCTGACTCTCTTCCGAATACCTGCATGACAACAACCTTGATTGTGTTTATCCAGACAGAGTATTTAGCATTGTTGTATCTTAACCTTGCTAGAACAGGGATTTCTGCTAGTTTTTCTTCTAAATACTCAATAGCTTCTCTTTTATCCATTTCTCTACCTCACCTCCTTTGCCCCTTCTAATTACTGTGAATTATACTGTGATTCTATCCCCCCGCAGTATGGGTGTCAATGATGGTAGTAAGAAGGGCTAGTGATGAGCTAGTCCCTTCTTATTGTATGGACCCCGGTAGCTTTGAAGGTGGCATAAACCCTCTTCGTGATTTCAAAATTTAACTCCTCGGCTGACCTTTTCGTTACCAGGGCAATTAGTGGAAAACCACAGTCTATCTTAATGTGGGTAAGTGCACCGACCGATACTACTCCGGTTATTTCCCCGGTGAACGAGTTTCTGGCGCTGGTCGGGGCTGGTGATAAGGCTAGGGTAATATCCTCCGGTCTAACGCAAGCACACACCTCTTCGCCAACCGGGTAATCGGAAACCGCTTCTATAACCTTACCGCCAATATCTACGGCAACTACCCCTTCCTTACTGGCTGCTATTACCCCGTTGATAATATTCTCAATACCTACGAACTCAGCCACCTCCCTGTTTCTGGGTGAAGTGAATACCTCTGTCGAACCTCCGGTTTGATGGATTTCACCGTCTATGAGCACACCTATTCTATCAGCCAGGCGCTGACCCTGGGTCATATCATGTGTCGCCATTATTATGGTGGTATTATACCGATTAACGATATCTGTTATTAACTCCTCGATTCTTGATGTTGAAATCGGGTCAAGGTTTGCCGTAGGTTCATCCAGTAGTAATATCTCTGGTTCAATGGCTATTGCTCTGGCTATTGCCACCCTTTGTGCTTCTCCACCGGATAATGTTCTGGCATTTCTATCCTTATAGACTGAGAGATTAACCATCTCCAGAACACTGTTGACCTTTTGGTGAATGCTGTTTTTCCCTGCCCCCCTCCATTTCAAGCCATAGGCAATATTACCGTAGACACTGGTATTAAATACTACTGGTTTCTGGAGTACGAACGCCATCCTTCTCCGTGCCTCCAGTCTAACCCTCCCTGGCTCGGTGACATCCGTGCCGTCAAAATATATTTTCCCTGATGTGGGTAAATCAAGCAGGTCAATCAGGCGTAGCAGGGTCGTTTTGCCGGCACCGGTGGGTCCAATCAGGGCCAAGGTCTCACCCTTATCAACCCTTATGTTGATGTTTTTCAGGGTATTCTGCTCACCATGTTTCTGGTGTAAATCTATTACCTCTATTAACGACATTATTACCTCTGCTGTATTCTGTTTAGGGCGAAGTTGACCATAAGTGCTATTAGTATAAGAATTGTACCCAGTGCTATTGATAGCTCTAAATCGCCCTTGGATGTCTCTAGTGATATTGCTGTAGTGATGACTCTGGTAAACCCTCTGATATTGCCGCCAACCATAAGGGCTATTCCCACCTCGGAGATGGCTCGACCAAACCCCATTATAATCGCTGCCATAACTGCGAATCTTGCTTCCCTCAGGACAACAACAGCCGTCTGGAAACCACTTGCACCGAGCGAGCGAGCCGTATCTACTATTGTCTTATCCACCCCACTGAGAGCGGAGATAGTCAGGCCGAGCAGTATGGGTGTGATTAGTATCATTTGTCCGAGCACCATAACTGTTGGGGTGAACATTAGGTTAAGTCCACCCAGCGGCCCAGCTCGTGAAAAAAGCACAAAAACAAATAGACCGATGGCGACAGTGGGTATACTGAAGAATGTCTGAATTAGGTTTATTAAAATCCGCTTACCAGGGAAATAGTGAAAGTGTATCACGCTGGCAAGTGGTATGCAGATTAGAGAGGCAAGCAGGGCTGAGGTTACTGAAATGATTAGCGACCTCCCCGCTATCTCCATAACCTCCGGGTCAAGCGAGACTATAAGCTCAATAGCTTTGATAAACCCCTGCCATATTTCAGTCAATTGCTTTCAGCTCCGTCCAGGATGTTAGCCGCTGCTAAATACGATTCGGGTTCCGCCCCGGCACAAGGGGTAAATAGCTGCATTCCGTATTCCTCAACACCATAACTGCCGATGAGTTCCTGTATCTCAGGTGAGGCGAGGAAATCTATCAGATTTTCTGCCATTTCGGCATTGGTTTTTTGATGCTTCTTAGGGCTTATGGCAATGGCGCAATAGACATTGAGCAGTATATCTCCCTCGCCCACAATTGGCACCAGGTCTATCTTACCCTTGTAAGCCAGGAAAGTCCCCATATCGGTAAGGGTGTAGGCTTGCTTTTCACTGGCCATCATTAGGGCTGGTCCCATCCCTATTCCAGCTTCTATGTACCATTCTCCAGCCTGTTGAATCGTTTCATAGTCAAAGCCGACTATTTCCCAGATAGCTTTCTCCTTTTCATGCGTTCCTGAATCATCTCCCCTGGAGACAAAGCTTCCGTTTCCTGTTTCCATCAGCTTCTTGAAAGCCTCTTCCGGGCTCAGGCCTTTAATTCCTGCCGGGTCAGTCTCTGGTCCCACGATGAGGAAATAGTTATAAGCGAAGGGGACTCGTTCTACACCGTAACCATCGGTTACGAACTGCTCCTCGTGAGCTTTAGAATGGATGACGATAACATCTACATCTCCCCTCCTGCCGTATTCCAGGGCTTTGCCAGTTCCGGTGTAAATGATGTCCAGCTCTACGCCATACTTCTTCTCAAACTTTGGCTCCAGGTAGCTCCACAATCCGGTGTCATAGAGGCTTGTTGTCGTGGCTACTCTCACTGCTGAAGTTGCACACCCCACCATTCCCCCGATGAGGCTAAGGAGTGCTATCCCCGCCATTAAGGAACTAATTGCTTTATTTCTCATAAAAAAGCACCTCAAAGGAGGTGCTTTGACACTATAAGTGCCCATAGCTAGCTCTCCTTTTCAAATACGGGAGGCACCACTGTTTCCGGTGATACCCTATCGGCCAGTCTCCATAGGTATACCTTTAGGAGAACAGACTCGGAGAGAGGGACTTAATTTTTATCTAAATCATACTATATCGTATTCTACTTCCCTCGTTTTTCATAGTCATGACACCGGGTGGCGTTGGGACGCTCCGGGTTATGGCATGCCCCACGCCAATCCCACTTGCAGCTATCACACAGGAATATGTTCATTCCTAGTGCCTTCTTTATCTTGAGCTTAAACTGTTGTCCCCAGGTGGGCTTCATCTTTAACTGTCCTGAAGTACTCCTTGATAATATATCAGGTTAGATGTTATCTGGCAACAATTGTGGTAAAATATAGCCAGCTTTAGTGGAAGGATAATTTACTATGGCCACCCCACAGCTAAAAAAAGAAGAACAGCAACTGAATCTGGAGTCGCTTACCTTGGGTGACCTGACCTGGGTCAACATCGAGGGGGCGACGGAACGTGAGATAGAGTATCTGGCTCAAAATTACCCCTTTCACCCCTTGGATTTGGATGATTGTCTCAGCCGGATACAGCGACCTAAAATAGATGAATATAAAGACTACCTGTTTTTAGTCTTCCACCTCCCTATATTTAATGAAGCGGTACGGGTAACCACGCCCAGCCAGCTATCGGTGTTTATTTCTGGGAAATATCTGATTACCCTGCACAAGGGGGATCTTAAACCGCTGGTAAAGCTGTTCCGGGAATGCCAGATTGATGAAGAATCACGGCAGGAATATTTCAGCCGGGGCTCTGGCTATCTCCTTTACCGTATAATTGATAGGCTGGTTGACTACAGCCTGCCGATACTAAATAAGATTGGTGACAATATTGAGAATGTTGAAGATAATATCTTCTCCAACGGAGTGCGGGGTGCAATAAGGGAAATCTCTATACTTCGCCGTGATATTATCTCCTTCCGCCGTATCATCTGGCCAATGAGAGCCGTCATCGGCACTCTGGAACCAAAGATTCGCCGTTTTACCAAGATGGATATGGCGGTTTACTTCGGAGATGTAACTGACCACATGGATAAGATTTGGGATGCCTTAGATGAGTATAAAGAGGTAATTGAAGGGCTGAACGATACCCATGATTCGCTGGCCACTAATCGCACCAACGAGGTCATGCGAATGCTGACCATCATTGCTACCATCTTGCTACCTATTACTGTGGTGGCAAGTATCTTTGGAATGAACATCCCATTGCCTTTCCAGAATTCCAGCTACTCGTTGCTATTTGTATTCCTTATCTGCCTGGTCATTGTTAGCGGTATGCTCTACTTCTTCCGTCGCCAGCACTGGATTTAGTTACGGCCGGATGTAGAAGGCAAAGGCTTTGAAATGAATGTCTCGCACCGCTTTGTGATTATTGCTGCCATCTTCGTCACCTGTCTGATCACAGCCAATATCATTGCCGTAAAGGTGATAAGCCTCGGTCCCTTCGTCCTGCCTGCAGCCATAATTATTTTCCCCCTGAGCTATATCTTTGGTGACATACTCACCGAGGTCTATGGCTATCGCTGGGCGAGGAAGGTTATCTGGTTAGGCTTCGTTTGCAACCTCATCTTCGTCATCTTTATCTGGGTGGGGCAGGTTCTACCCCCGGCTTCTTTTTGGGAAGGGCAGGAGGCTTATGTGCGTATCTTGGGCTATGCGCCGAGATTGCTCATTGCTTCCTTTTGTGGCTACCTCGTTGGCGAGTTTGCTAACTCCTTCGTCCTGGCTAAGATGAAGATTAAGACAAAGGGGCGCTGGCTGTGGAGCAGGACTATTGGCTCTACCATAGTGGGGCAGGGGCTGGACACCTTGGTATTTATTACATTAGCCTTCATCGGCACCCCTTCGTTTGTGGTTATGATGATTTTATATCACTGGCTGGCGAAGACTGGTATTGAAGTCATTGCTACTCCGTTTACCTACGCCGTGGTCAACTTCTTGAAGAAAAAAGAGGCGATTGATACCTATGACTACCAAACAAATTTTAACCCCTTCCTCGTCTCAGATTAGGAATGGGTCAAATCCCCTGGAGGAGGGTTATCAATAGACGATGAATGTTCAGGTCTTGGGTGCACACAACTGCGAATCACAAGATTCAAAGCTCATCAGTCTGTTAATAGATGATGTCCTGGCTATAGATGCTGGTGGGCTTACCTCCAGCCTATCATTTGCGGCTCAGCAAAAACTTAAGGCAATCCTGCTCACCCATCATCACTACGACCATGTTAGAGATGTCCCGACTATAGCCATGAATTTTGCTTTACAGGGCAGCACTATCAATATCTACTCGACACAGTCGGTATATGATGCCCTTACTACCCACTTGCTGAATGATAGGCTTTATCCTGATTTTCTGAAGCAGCCTCAGGGGAAGCCGGCAGTTAAGTTTACCACAGTGGAACCGCATAAACCCGAGCCAGTTGAAGGCTACAGTATCCTGGCTGTCCCGGTGAATCACTCTGAGCTTACTGTTGGCTATCAGGTTACCTCTGCTGATGGTAAAGCAGTATTCTATACCAGTGATACCGGCCCGGGCTTGACTGACTGCTGGCAGAAAGTATCACCCCAGCTGCTTATTATCGAGGTTACCCTGCCCAATAAGTATGAACAATATGCTAAAGAGGCGGGGCACCTTACCCCGGCTCTGCTCCAGCAGGAGCTGGCCAGCTTTCATCAGCTTAAGGGCTACCTGCCTCAGGTAGTTCTGGTTCATATGAGTCCAAATCTGGAGAAGGAAATAGCGGCTGAAGTAGCTGCCGTAGCCAGAGCGTTAAATAATCCAATCGCCCTAGCCTATGAGGGAATGCAACTTAACCTGTAAGAATAACTTGCCCCCTTTTAGCCGGCTATGATGGAAA
>DAOVUZ010000081.1 GCA_030632305.1 Dehalococcoidales bacterium
GGTAGCTACCGCTGTCCGCATTACCCATCTACCTACAGGTATTGTAGCTATTTGCCAGGATGAGCGCTCGCAACTAAGGAACAGGACAAAAGCAATGTCGGTGCTTCGAGCCCGACTCCTGAATATTGAGCAGGTCAAGCAAGAAAAGGAAATAGCCAAACAGCGCCGCTCCCAGGTAGGCACCGGCGACCGTTCGGAGAAGATACGAACCTACAATCCCCCTCAAGACCGTGTTTCTGACCACCGCATTGGTCTAACCCTCCATAACCTGCCTCGAATCATGGAAGGAGACCTTGACGAACTTATCGATGCCCTAGCCGCCAGTGACCAGGCGAAACAATTGGAGGAGCAACTGGCGTGACCCTAAAACAGGCTCTGAGTCGTGCCAGAGGAATTCTTGCTGCCGGTAATATAGAAGATGCTCGTCTGGAAAGCGAGCTGCTAATAAGGCATACCCTGAAAATAAGCCAGGTTCAGTTATATTTAGACCTTGACCGTAAACTAAGCCTCAACCAGGAGCAAACTTTCTGGCAGTTAATTAGACGTCGCCTGGGAGGTGAACCCACCGCCTATATAACCAAACATCGTGAGTTTTATGGGCTTGATTTCTATGTTAGCCCCGATGTCCTTATCCCCCGACCGGAAAGCGAGCTACTGGTAGAAATGGCACTTGACCTGATTCAAAATCGCCCGGTGCCTACTATAGCCGAAATCGGCACCGGTTGTGGGGCTGTTGCCATCAGCCTGGCGCTGAAACTACCACGAGCTAAAATCTATGCCACCGATATATCAGCCCTTGCCCTCAAGGTTGCCCTATTCAACTGCCAGAGACATGGGGTAGTAGACAGAATTTGTCTTCTCCACGGCGATATGCTCGACCCCTTACCTGAGCCTGTTGACCTCGTAGTGGCTAATCTTCCTTATGTTGATAAACTAGAAATGCCTGAGTCAGCAAATTTTGAGCCGCTGCTGGCGCTAGATGGAGGCTCAGACGGATTGGAAAAGATATACCAGCTATGTCAGCAGGTAACAGACATGCTTCGCCCTGACGGCTATCTGCTTCTGGAGATTGGACAAGGGCAAGGAAAAGGAGTAACTACCTATCTGCACAGTCTATTTTCCTCAGCTAAAATAAAAATCGCCCCAGACTTGAGCGGCATAGAGCGGGTGGTTAGCCTCCGCTTGACACACAATCCCGCTGGTGATAAATTAATCAATTGGGTTTTACCCGAGAATAAAGAGCAAGCTATGAACAGAAGGAGGAACGGGCATTATGAATATAATTGTCTGCGCCAAGCAGGTAATTGACCCTGAGGCACCACCAGCTAGCTTCAAGGTTGATCCATCCAGCAATAAGGTAGTGCCACCACCAGGGGTATCACCTGTAATCAGCCCCTTTGACGAGCAGGCGGTAGAAGCAGCACTAAGAATCAGGGACGCCCAAGGGGGTAAAATCACAGTAATAAGCCTGGGTGTCAACCTGCTACGGGATGTGGTAAAGAAACCACTATATATGGGGGCTGATGAGCTTATCCTATTAGAAGATGAGTCTTTTGCTGAGGGTGATAGCTGGTCAACTGCCTATGCCTTGGCTATGGCTATTAAAAAGATAGGCGAATATGACATCGTCTTCTGCGGCAGGCAAGCTGCTGATTGGGATGCGGGACAGGTAGGCTCAGGCATTGCCGAGATACTGGGGCTGCCGGGAGTAACTGTAGCCAAGAAAATAGACATCACCGACGGTAAGGCAAGGGTAGAGAGGGTGACCGCTGATGGTTACGAGGTTGTTGAGGTATCTCTGCCTGCCCTGATTACGGTAAGTAATGAGCTTGGTGAAGCTCGTTCCCCCACTTTAAAAGGGATTATGGCAGGCAAGAAGAAGGAGCCTGTTATCTGGAAGCCAGCCGACATAGGTGTTGAGGCGTCTCAAGTTGGCGCTGCTGGTCGACGTACCGGGTTGCTCAAGCTCTTCCAACCAGTTCGTGAAGGGAAATGTGAGATTATAGAAGGAGCTAGTCCGGAAGAAGCAGCAGTTAATCTAGCCCTGAAACTCAGGGAAGCTAAGATAATATAAAAGCGTCTTTTGTCCAAGATTGAGGAGGTAAATCCATGGCTGAATATAAAGGTGTTATGATTTATTGCGAGGTTAACGAAGGGAAGCTAGCGGCAATTGCTACCGAACTGCTGGGGTGCGGCAGGAAGCTGGCTGATGCCCTGGGACAGGAATTGTGTGCTGTGCTGGTCGGCAGTAATATAACTGGTTTAGGTAAAGGGGCTATTGCTTCTGGCGCTGATAAAGTATATGAAGTTAATGACCCACTGCTTAAAGACTACCAGACGGATTCTTATGTAACAGTTATGGAGAAGGTAGTAAAGCAGGCAATGCCCCAGATTCTCATTCTGGGACAAACATCCATCGGTCGTGACCTGGCACCCAGACTAGCCTTCAGGCTGGACACTGCCGCCGCTATGGACTGCATAGCGCTGGCTATCGACCCCGACTCAAAGCAACTATTACAAACCAGGTCCGTCTATGGAGGAAATGCTCTGGCTACCTTCACTTCTGCTTGTTCTCCACAAATAGCTACGGTAAGAGCCAAAGCTATGTCACCCCTAAAGCCAGATGCTTCAAGGCAAGGGGAAGTCATTGCTATTAAGGCTGACCTTGACCCGTCAGCCATAAGAACCAAAGTGTTAGAGAAGGTGCCAGAGGAGGTAGCAGGGATAAAACTGGAGGATGCTGAGGTAGTAGTTGCTGGGGGTAGAGGTATTGGCAATGCTGATGGTTTCAAGCAACTACAGGAACTGGCTAGAGTGCTGAAGGGAGCAGTAGGTGCTACCAGACCGCCTTGCGATAATGAGTGGGTGCCAGACGCAGCACAGATAGGTCTCACCGGCAAGATTGTTACCCCTGACCTTTACATTGGTGTGGCTCTTTCTGGTGCCAGCCAGCATCTGACCGGCTGCTCCGGTTCCAAGAGCATCGTCGCTATAAATAAAGACCCTGAGGCAAATATTTTCAAAGTAGCCCATTTTGGCATAGTTGAAGACTGGAAAAAGGTGCTTCCCGCCTTTACCGAGAAGGTTAAGGAGCTTCTCGGGGGGTAAGGCTAAGCCTTCTCGGCTTGCCGTTCAGCAATAATCTTCTGAGCGATGGGAGGCGGCACCTGTTCATAGTGGCTGAACTCTACGGTATAGCTACCCCTGCCCTGAGTTATTGACTTCAGGTCTATTGTATAACGCAGAATTTCAGCCTGCGGAATTTGAGCGTCAATGATATTGGTTCCACCCCCAGGGTTCATACCTTGCACCTTGGCTCGCTTGGTATTAAGGTCACCAATAATATCACCGGTGAAGTTCTCGGGAATTGTTATACTGATATTCATTATCGGTTCAATCAGAACAGGTTGCCCTTGAGCCAATCCTTTTTTCAGCGCCCCTGCCCCAGCAATTTTGAAACATATTTCTGAAGAGTCAACGGGGTGAAAGCTGCCATCATATACGGTTGCCTTTATGTCAAAAACCGGGTAACGAGCCAAAACCCCCTCCTGAATCGCTTCATTGACCCCTTTCTCTACCGCTGGAATATAATTTTTAGGTATGGAGCCGCCCACAATTCTATCAGCGAACTCACAGCCGCTGCCACGAGGCAGAGGCTCTATCTCCAGAAGGACATGCCCATATTGACCGTGCCCTCCGGTTTGCTTCTTATGCTTATACTCAGCCTTGGTGGGAATGGTAATAGTCTCTTTATACGGAACCCTGGGCGTCTCCAGCACCACACCAACGCCGAATTTACGCAGCATCTTCTCTGCAGCTACTTCAAGGTGAGTCTCACCAACTCCTGATAGA
>DAOVUZ010000071.1 GCA_030632305.1 Dehalococcoidales bacterium
AATTCCGCTCAAGCCCCCGAGAGGGATTACTCTTAATCTTGGCTTAGTCATAATCTTATACCTCAAACATACCTAATTGCCGTGGTTGTTGCTTAGCTTCTGCCACACTCTCTGCCTGGGCTAGGAGTGCTGGAATCCTAAGCATGTCAGCCTCTATTGCCTGACGAAGGCTTTGCTGGTGAAGAGCCGCCGCCGGGTGATACATAGCATAATAGATAACATTATCCTTCTTTTGGGCGGTGCCATGAATCTTGCCGATGCTCTTGCCGGGGAAGAACATGTCCATAGAATAGCGTCCCAGGGTTACAATCATTTTGGGGTGAATTAACTCAATCTGGCGTTCCAGCCACTTACGGCAGTTATGTATTTCTACAGGCAAGGGGTCACGGTTCCCCTGCGGTCGGCACTTAATTACATTAGCAATATAAACCTGCTCACGCTTCAAATTGATAGAAGCCAGCAGCTTATCCAGATATTGTCCTGCCTGACCAACAAAGGGACGCCCTTGCTGGTCCTCGTGCCAACCTGGTGCCTCACCAATGAAGAGTATATCAGCATCCTCTGCCCCTTCACCAGGTACTACCTTGGTTCGGTATCTGGCTATTTCACACTGCTGGCAGAGTGCGATTTCCTCATTAAGCTCTCTCAGCGCTGACATGTTCTGTTTTTCGATTATGATAGCATGGTTAATATGTCAAGTCAATTTAGAGGCTTCGCCTCTCTTCACTCTCTTTTAGTACTTAAGGGGGTGAGATTAATCAACAGTCAACTTAGATAGAAGGCTGTTGACAGTATAAAGGCGCAGTTGTAGACTTCAACGGGGAGAGAAAATGAGCTATTTAAACCACACTGATCCAGAAATCAGCCATGCCCTCTATATGGAGGGAAAGCGGCAAAAAGAAACAATAAACCTTATCGCCTCTGAGAACTATACTAGTCGGGCAATACTTGAGGCTCAAGGTTCGTTTCTGACTAACAAATATGCCGAGGGTTATCCCAAGCAGCGCTACTATGGTGGCTGTGAGAATATGGACATAGTGGAAGGTTTAGCTATCCAGCGGGCTAAAGAGCTGTTTCATGCCGAACATGCTAATGTCCAGCCACATAGTGGGGCTCAGGCTAATATGGCAGCCTACTACGCCTTGCTTAACTACGGTGATACGGTTATGGGTATGAGCCTGGCTCATGGCGGTCATCTTACTCACGGGAACAAGGTGAGCTTCTCAGGTAAGTCGTATAATTTCATCCCCTATGGTGTAGATAAGGAAACAGAAAGGATTGACTATCAACAGGTGGAAGAGCTTGCCTTAAAACACAAGCCCATATTGATTGTCGCTGGAGCCAGTTCTTATCCCCGGATTATTGATTTTGAGCGTCTTCGGCATATCGCTGACCTGGTGGGAGCACGGCTTATGGTCGATATGGCTCACATAGCTGGTATGGTAGCGGTGGGTCTACATCCTACCCCGGTACCCTATGCAGATGTGGTAACCTCAACCACTCATAAGACACTGCGTGGTCCACGGAGTGGGTTCATTTTATGCCGCAGTGAGCTGGCTTCAGCTATAGATGCGGCTGTTTTCCCTCAGATGCAGGGCGGTCCCTTAATGCATGTCATCGCTGCCAAAGCAGTAGCTTTTTATGAAGCAATGCAACCTAACTTCCTAGACTACCAACAGGCTATACTGGATAATGCCCTTGTTTTAGCCACCGAACTCCAACAACTGGGACTGCGCCTAATATCAGGCGGAACCGATAACCACCTGGTTCTAGTAGACCTCACTGAGACCGGGGTCAGCGGCAAAGAAGCTGAGGAGGCTTTAGAAAGAACAGGTATTGTGCTTAATCGGAATGCCATTCCTTTCGACCCATACCCACCCGTGATAAGCAGTGGTATCAGGCTAGGCACACCAGCAGTAACCACGCGTGGCTTTGGCAAGGAGGAAATGAAGCTCATTGCTTCACTAATTATAAAGGTAATCACCAATATTGGTGACTCGAATATTCAGACCCAGGTAAGCCAGGAGGTTAGCCAGCTCTGCCATCGCTTTCCCGTACCCGGGATTGATGACTGAGCCTGTTTAATAACCCTCATCCCTTTAAGCTTTTATTAAGTACCCTGCCCCCTCTATCCCCCTCCCTTTATAAGGGAGGAAGATACTAATTTTTAAAAGGGACTTGCGTCCCTTTTAATCCCGCTACCGAATAAGTATAGAAACGCATGCTTAAGAAAGGCGAAGCCCCTCTTTTCTAAATCTTCCTCTTCCCCTCATCAAGGGGAAGAGGATAGGGTTACCTGATAAAAATATATAAAGGGGGTGAGGTTGGTAAACAATAGTGCTATAATAAATCTATCTCGGATGAGCTAAAGGCTGAATTTAAAGGGGGTAAATAGTTAATGGATGACTTGAAGGTGTTCACAGGTAACGTCCATCCTGCCCTAGCCCAGACAATTGCTGAATATCTGGGCATACCTTTGGGTAAGTGTGAGGTCTTTGAGTTCAGTAATGAAAATATCTTTGTTCGTATTCTGGAAAATGTTCGCCAACGAGATACTTTTGTTGTTCAGCCGTTCTCCTCCCCAGTCAATAAGAGCCTGGTTGAATTATTAATTATGATTGATGCCCTGAAGAGAGCATCAGCCGGGCGTATTACCGCCGTAATCCCCTACTATGGTTACGGTCGCACTGACAAGAAGGACCAGCCCCGGGTGCCAATAACAGCCAGGTTGGTAGCTGACATGCTCACCGTAGCTGGCGCCAATCGAGTGCTGACAGTAGATTTGCATGCAGCGCAGATTCAGGGCTTTTTTAACATACCGGTTGATGAACTGACCGCTCTTTACCTGTTTATTCATTACTTTGAACAGAAAATCTTTGATAACCTGGTAATAGTGGCTACTGATATAGGCATTTCCAAGCGGGCACGAGACATGGCGACCAAGCTTAATGTCCCGCTGGCTATTATGGAAAAGAGACGGGTGGGTAATACTGACCAGGGTGAGACACTAAATGTTATCGGTGAGGTGGAAGACAAGGTGGCTCTTACATTAGATGATGAAATAGATACCGCTGGCTCCCTGGTAAATGTTGTTTCTGCCTTAAACAAGCAGGGGGCAAGAGAGGTATATGCCTGCTGTACCCACCCCGTATTCTCTGGTCCGGCTATCCAGAGAATAGCCTCGTGCCCGATAAAGGAAGTGGTAGTTACTGATACCATCCCCGTTGCCGAAAATAAGAGAGTAGATAAGATTACTGTTTTACCCATAGCCCCACTACTGGGTGAAGCCATCCGCCGTATCCATACCGGACAATCTATAGGAGCTATGTTTGAGCAGGGGTGAGCTATGTTTAAATGGCTGGGCGGACTTGTTGATTCTAATGATAAAGAGCTGAAGCGGTTACAGCCGATAGTAAACCAGATAAATGAGCTTGAGCCTGATTTGGAAAAGCTCAGCGACGGGGAACTTCGGGCTAAGACTGACGAGTTTAAGACTCGGTTTAAAGATGGTAGTTCACTTGACAAACTTTTGCCTGAGGCTTTTGCTGTCGTTCGTGAAGCTGCCAAGCGTACAATAGGTCAGCGCCACTTTGATGTCCAGTTGATGGGAGGAGTTGTCCTTCACCAGGGCAAAATTGCTGAAATGAAAACTGGTGAGGGTAAAACTCTGGTAGCTACCCTTCCCCTCTATCTGAATTCGCTTGCCGGTCAGGGCTGTCACCTGGTTACGGTTAATGATTACCTAGCAAGGAGAGACCCCTACTGGATGGGGCCCATCTACCACGCCCTGGGAGTAAGCGTCGCCAGCATTTATCCCCAACAGAACCCGGATGAACACATCCCTTCTCGCCTCTATGACCCTAGCTTTGATTCCGGAGAGAGCCGGTGGTCTCATTTTAGACTCATCTCCCGCCGTGAAGCCTATGGAGCTGATATTACCTATGGTACCAATAATGAGTTTGGCTTTGACTATTTGCGAGACAATATGGTTATTGACCTATCCCAGTGCGTGCAGCGTTCCTTGAACTATGCCATCGTCGACGAGGTAGATAATATCCTTGTTGACGAGGCACGCACTCCGCTTATTATCAGTGGTCCGGCTGAAGAATCAGGACAGCTCTACTCTATATTTGCCCGTCTTGCCCCTCGGCTACATCCCGATGAGGATTACATACTAGCAGAAAAAGAACGCATGGTGAAAGAGATAACCGAAGCCGGCTATGCGAATTCGGAGAGATTCTTACAACGAGAAGGGGTATTAAAATCAGGTAGCCTCTATGACGCCGAAAACACCAGACTGGCGCACCACTTGAGAAATGCCATAACCGCTAAGGAATTTTATGAGAGAGACCAACAATACATGGTTACCCCTGATACAAAGGAAGTGGTTATTGTTGATGAGTTCACCGGCAGGTCAATGTTTGGTCGCCGATATTCAGAGGGACTGCACCAAGCAATAGAAGCCAAGGAGCATGTCAAGGTTCAGCGGGAGAGTATGACCTTTGGCACCATTACTTTTCAGAACTACTTCCGGATGTATGAGAAATTAGCCGGAATGACTGGTACCGCCGTCACCGAGGCCGAGGAGTTTCACAAGATATATAACCTTGAGGTGGTAGCTATACCT
>DAOVUZ010000121.1 GCA_030632305.1 Dehalococcoidales bacterium
GATTTGCATGGTGACCCCAATCACCTGATAGCCCTCCTGGGTAAGAATGGCGGCAGCAACTGAGGAATCCACACCACCACTCATCGCCACCACTACCTTCACTGTATCTCCTCCTATATTATAGAAAAGCAGTAGCCCAAAGCCAAAGCGGTGTATTCCCGATTAGCCCCGGTATTTCTATTGACTAATATAATCAACAAAGAATAAAGTATCGGAGAGCAGGGAGTTTGTCAAGGATGCTTGACCCTAAGGCTTGCTTTAGCGGGGTAGCGTGGGGATGATAGAAGATATTTTATCGCCGGCTTCTATTAGTAATAATTTAGATACCCGTTTCATCGGGCAAAGGGTTATTTACTATCCCCGGTTGACTTCCACAATGGATGTGGCAAAGCAAGAGGCTCAACAGGGAGCAGCCGAGGGAACTATTGTTGTTGCTGATGAGCAGACGGCGGGGAAGGGGCGGCTAGAGCGTGACTGGCTATCACCTGAGGGTAGTATTGCTTTGTCTATTATTCTCTATCCCAGCCTGCCTCACCTGCCTTCCCTTATTATGGTAGCTTCTCTAGCTGTGGTTCATAGTATTGAGGCCGTTACCGGCTTAAAATCGCAGGTTAAGTGGCCTAACGATATTCTTATTAATGGACGGAAGGTGTGTGGCATTCTAATCGAAAGTGAGGTGCGGGGAGACACGGTGGATTATACTATTGTAGGTATCGGGGTAAATGTAAACTTTAGGCTTTCTGCTTTTCCTGAGATTCAATCTATTGCCACCAGTCTTTACGATGAGCTGGGAAGAGAAGTATCGCGCTTAAGTCTAGTCCAGCGACTACTGGCTGAAATAGAAAGGTTATATCTGTCCCTGCCCGCAGGAAGGTCTGTTTACGAAGAGTGGCGGGATAGGTTGGTTACACTGGGTAAAAGAGTCCAGGTAAAGTCAGGCGAAACTGTATATGAAGGTATAGCTGAATCAGTAGCCGACGATGGTAGCCTGCTATTACGTCGACCGGATGGAAGCCTGACCAGAATTGTGGCCGGGGATGTTACCCTGATGGTTAACTAAAATCTCATCCCCGCCCACCCCAGTAGGAAATCTGAGCCTGTTTCTTATTAGGTTGATATTTTGCCCGGTGGCTGTTTGGTGGTGTCTTCGCTTGACTGTGCAATAGCACCTCGGTTCATAAACATACTGATAAGGTCGATGGGCAGGGGGAAGATTAGGGTGCTATTTCTTTCCGAGGCGACCTCAGTCAGTGTTTGCAGGTAGCGAAGCTGTAGCGTGACTGGTTCCTTGGCAATAATAGCTCCGGCTTTCGCCAGCTTCTCTGCGGCCTGGAACTCACCTTCGGCATGGATAATTTTGGCTCGCCTTTCCCTTTCTGCCTCAGCCTGAGCTGCCATCATACGCCTCATCGTTTCAGCGAGTTCGACCTCCTTAATCTCCACTGCGCTCACCTTTACCCCCCACGGGTCAGTTTGCTCGTCAATTATCTTCTGCAGCGTCTCATTAAGCTTTTCCCTTTGCGATAATAATTCATCAAGCTCAGATTGCCCCAATACATTCCGCAGTGTCGTCTGGGATATCTGTGAGGTGGCTCTGATGTGGTCCAGGACCTTGACTACAGATGATTCAGGGTCAACCACTCGCAGAAATACTACTGCATTTACCCTGACGGTAACATTATCCTTAGTGATTACCTCCTGTGATGGGACATCCATAGTCACTACCCGCAAGTCTACCCTTATCATTCGGTCAACAAAAGGAATGATGAGAAATAGACCGGGGCCCTTAGCTCCAATTAGCCGTCCCAGGCGAAAGACAACCCCCCGCTCATATTCAGGAACGATTTTAATTGCCATTGAACCGAGCATGAACACCACTAAAACAATTATACCGATAAAAGCCCAATTCATTTGTTTACCTCCTTTATTCTTTCTTGGTTACCCATAGTTTTAAGCCGTCAACCCTAGTTATAATCACCTCCTCCTCAGGTTCTACCCGACCCTTCTCTGATTCTGCCGTCCAGCGCTCGCCCTCAATGAAAACTACTCCTTTGGGTTTCAGGACTATCTTGACTATAGCTGTCTTTCCTACCAGCTCTTCTCTGCCTGCGGATGGCTGGTGGCCGTGGGCTCGGATTACCCGGTTAATCACGAAGGCAAAGAAGGCAGTAATGCAAATTACAGTAATGGCAATTAGCCACCAGTCTACCTGACCCACTGGACCCGCTCCAGGAAATAGGATTAGGGAGCCAATAACCAGCGAGGTTATGCCCCCGGCAGAGAATAGCCCAAAGGTTGTAGTCAGTATCTCAGCGACAAAGAAAGCGAAGGCAAGCAGGATAAGCAGTATGCCCCCCCAGTAGGCATCGAGAACGCCTAAAGAGTAGAAGGCGATAAGCAGGCTGATACCACCTATAATTCCGGGGAAGAACGACCCCGGACTGTAAATCTCGCCCATAATTCCTAGGGTGCCCAGAGAAAGGAGAATATAAGCAATGTTGGGGTCACTAATAGCATACAGGAAGCGCTCCACGAAGCTCATCTCAGTCCTATCCAGCATGTAGCCCTCAGTATTAAGGATTATTTCTTCCCCATTGGCTA
>DAOVUZ010000101.1 GCA_030632305.1 Dehalococcoidales bacterium
AGTGGCTTAACAAACTTATAGCCTACTCCTCGCTCGCTGAGGAGGAACTGAGGATTACTGATGTCTTCTTCCAGTTTATTGCGCAGGCGTTGGATATATACCTTGAGGTACTCAGGAGAGTTAGTGTATTCTTCCCCCCACACTTTCTCCAGTAGTGCCCGGTGGGTGAGCACAACGCCTTCATTCAATACCAGATAATGAAGTAGGCTATATTCGGTCTGGGTTAGTCTTACCGGCTCCCCACTGACGGTCACGGTTCGGGTGGCAAAATCAATGGTCAGTCTGGGACTATAGAATGACTTTTCCCCGGCTTTAAGTTCCGGCATAGTAGTCCGACGGAGGACAGCTTTTATCCGTGCCAGCAGTTCCATATGGCTGAAGGGCTTGGTGATGTAATCATCAGCTCCCATTTCTAGCCCTTTTATCCTGTCCATTTCATCGCCTCTTACCGTAACGATTATAACGGCCACACTAGAGAAATCCCGAATATTCTTCAGCACTTCAAGTCCATCCATGTCAGGGAGACCAAGGTCAAGGATAATGACATCCGGGTGCTCAGTCTCAGCCAGAGTTATTCCTTCACTTCCTTCAGAAGTAGATATTACTTTGATCCCAGGCCAGCGCAGCTCGAAGCACAAAGAGATAGATTCAACAATATCTGGGGCATCCTCAACTATCAAAACTTTCAAAATGACCCTCCGTTACACAAATTATTAGCCCGCCTCTCTGGCTATGGGTTTGTGGCACTTTCCTACTCTTCGTGCTCAGCAATGGGTAGGGCAAAGGCGAAGATGCTCCCCTTCCCTAGCTCGCTCTTCACCCACATCTTGCCCCCATGCCGTTCCACCATTTGTTTGCTCAAGGTAAGCCCTAGGCCCAGCCCGGGGAAGCGTTGCCTATCAGTCTCAATCCGGTAGTAGGGCGTAAATATTCGCTCCTGTTCTTCCTTGGTAATGCCAGGGCCATCATCCTCTATCTCCACCACAATCTCAGTACTCGTTATTCTCAGCCTAATTTGTATTCTGCCGCCTTCCCCAGTGAATTTGAAAGCATTGGTCAACATGTTAAGCAGTATTTGCTCCAGGCGCTGCTTATCTGCCTTGACTATAGGTACTGAAGGTGGTATATCCAGAGTCAAGGATTGCCTTTTTTTATTTGCGACAGGCAAGAATCCATTGAACATGTTCTGCAATAGCGGCCGGATGTCTAGAAGCTCCAAAACCATCTTAAAGCCCAGACTCTCCATTTTAGCCATGTCCAAAAGCTCAGACAGCCTAGCTTCCAGCGTGTCAGTAGCCCGAATCACGTTTTCAATCAGTCTTACCCGTGGGCTTTGTGCCTCCTCCTTCAGCTCTTCAAGCAGTAATCCGCCTGAGGCAACAATAGAGGTAAGAGGTGTTTTGAGTTCGTGAGCCAAGGCATTAATAAACTGTAGTCTCTCCCCCTTTTCCTTTTCTAGCTTCAGACGTTCTTCTACCTCCACTTCGTAAAGCTGAGCAGCTCTAACAACACCAGCTATCTGGGTGCAGAGATGCTCCAGCAGGGCTAGCTCCTGTTCCCCATAGGCGTTAGGGCGAGTACTAGCGATAGTTAGTACCCCGAAGACCTCAGTTTTGACCGAGAGGGGTAGGTAGACAATTGACCTTAGACCCCGTTTGAGGTGAGATTCATCAGACCGAAATTCTCGTTTCTGCGCCAGGTCAGGTTCAACCAAAACCTTCTTGTTGGCAGCAATCCAGGCTATACTAGTTCCCTTAAGGGAAACCGTATCGCCTGCTTTCCAAGCTGAGCCTATCTTGGACGACAGTGCATAAAAATGGGCCACCTTGCCTCTGATTAAGACGATACCAGCCCAGTCAACATTCACTGCCTTTCTTAACTCATTGACGAGATCTTTAAATACCTCATTGATGTTCAAGTTGTAGACAATGATTCCAAGCAGTTTATTGACAATGGTTAGCTCTTGCTGTGCCCTTTCTTGGCTCCACGAGTTGCGCTTGTAAATCTCTATTCCCTTTAATACGCTATCCATCTTTTGTCATCCTAAAAGATATAGTGATGTATAGACCGTACCTTCAATCTTTCCTTTGTCTCAGCGGCGACCCTAGCCATGCTCTTCAAAACGCTAAGGATTATGATGACGGCGCGCTGCACCTCGACAGGCTTTTGTGTTAGTACCGTAGCCACATAAGGGTCAAATTGCCCACCATTCAAGCGCTCAACCCCAGTAGAAGTCTGGGGAGACAGGTAGTCATCCAAAGTAAATAACTCCTGCTCGCCAAGTCTTAAGGGTCGGGCGATCTTGCGCAGAATACGGGCTGACGGGAAACGGTTTCCTCTCTCTATGCGACCCAAGTGTGATGCTGATACCCTTGGCGTAGCTGCCAGTTGCCGGAGTGTCAGCGGTAGCGTGCCCCGTTGCTGCCTGATTATTTTGCCTAGATTTTCCTGGTTATTATCATCCATATTCATGATTCATAAGTATAATTTGCCAAATGGCAAATGTCAACCTGGGAGAGGTTGTTTAATAACCTGCCTCTTCCCACTCTGGGAACATATTTGGGGGTGTAGCTCCCCATCCCTCCTCTAAAAATAAATCTTTCCTCAAATCCTAAACGTTCCGGTCACTTCGATAGTGCACTGCCCCATAATTTAACCAGGGCAGCATGATAAGCATTGATTTGACAGGAGAGAATCTTTTGCCTCTTTCCTCCGGCTTGCCACGCCGTGGTGCCAGGCGTAAACTCACAGTAATTGGTTGATTGGATGGTAGTATGCATGGGAATCCCAATAAGGTTTTTCAGGTGGGATTACAGGTAGTAGGCCACTACACTTTCAGTATGGGCTTATGTTGTGATGCGTTCTCCAATGGCAGCTGCTACTTTATATTCTAGTAGTAACGTCTTAATAAGCTCTCTAACGGAGGTTATTGTATTTATCCTGTAGGCATTAGCCCCGGCAAAGGCGAATCCTTTTTCGAGTATGCCTTTTTTGGCATTAGTCAAGGCAGCACAAATGCAATACGGCGATCTTTTAAAATCGCAGGTCTTCAGACACTTCCAGGGGCACTCAATTGGTTCCTTAATTCCCGCTGATATCTTCTCAAGAAAGCTGTTCTTTATGGCTCTTCCCGGCAATCCAACGGGGCTGTCAATTATGGTAAGGTCCTCCTTTTTACACTTCACATATGCCTCTTTAAATGCTGTGGAAGCATCGC
>DAOVUZ010000080.1 GCA_030632305.1 Dehalococcoidales bacterium
CCAATTCACCGGAGTGGTATAGAGCAATATAGCTTGATTCTATAGATAACATGGGCATCGTTAGCAATATTCGCACAACTCGGTAGACACTTCAAGTTTATTGCGGACGCTTGTCAATTTAGCTCAAGTACACAAGATGGCTTGTTGTTAAATTAGATGACGCCGAGTTGATATTTGCGTGCCGGTGAAACTATTATGACTGGTAAGGTGGCGTGGGAAGGTTGACTTGCTACTTGAAACTAATTAAACTAATCATAGAGGAAACAAGATGCCGGTGTATGAGTATGTGTGCTCTGACTGTGGCTTAAAGTTTGAGCTACTGCGTCCCCTGAGTCAGGCTAATCAGGAGGCTTCCTGCCCCCGTTGCCATAATAGTGCGGAACGGATATTTTCCGTCTTTGCCTCCTTCTCCAAGAGCGATAGCGGAGAGATTGCTCCCATAACTGGGGCAGGTAGCTCCTGTGGCAGTTGTAGTGCTACTAGCTGTGGTAGCTGTAGCCTTTGATTGAGGTCGGGCATGTCAGCCACCACTATCCCCACCCGCTACAGCTTCGCCCACGGCGGCAAGGACAGCATCCCCTACCCCGTTGATAAAAAAACCTACGACCAGAGCATCGAGCTTCTCTCCAAAGCCATTAGCAAAACCAAATTAGGCTTAGAAGAAAAGAAGGAAGCGCTGGATAGGCTGAACAGGGTTAGAAGTAGATAGTTAAGGCTTTAGTTTCCGCCCACCGGCTTACCATTCTTCTCCACCCTGACCGCGCATACCTTGAGTTCGGGTATCTTGGCAACGGGGTCAAGGGCGGGGTTGGTGAGCTGGTTGGTCGGGCTTTCGGCAAAATGGAAGGTCATGGCGATTACTCCCACTGGTGAAACCTCGGTCACTTTCGCCTTAGCCACCACCTGCCCCCGCCGAGAGGTAACCTTGACCTCATCGCCATCGGCAATGCCTAAAGCTGAGGCGTCCTTGGGGTTTATCTGTACCAGCTCCCCGCCTCTTAATATGTTGAGCCCGCTTACCTTTCTGGTCATAGTGCCAGTGTGAAAATGATACAGGCTGCGCTCAGTGGTCAGGACCAGGGGGTAGTCATCATCGGGAAGTTCCTTAGCTGGCTTATACTCCAGGGGTATAAGTTTGCCCTTGCCCCGGGTGAACTGGGTGGTATGAAGGATGGGTGTCCCCGGGTGTTCCTCGGTAGGGCATGGCCACTGCAAGCCGCCCTCCTCAAGACGCTTATAGGAAATGCCACCATAGCTTGGGGTAAGGCTGGCAATCTCATCCATAATCTCAGAGGGATGGCTGAAATCAAAGCCTTTACTCCCCATCCGCTGGGCAATCTGACAGGTAATCAACCAGTCGGTTCTGGAGTCACCTGGGGGCGCTACTGCCTTTCTTACCCGCTGTATTCTCCGCTCGGTATTGGTGAAGGTGCCATCGGTCTCGGCAAAGGTTGCCGCCGGTAGAACAACATCAGCCAGCCGAGCCGTTTCGGTGAGAAAAACATCCTGAACCACCAGAAACTCCAGACGGTCAAGTGCCTCCCGGATATGGTTGGCGTCAGGATCGCTCAGCATTGGGTTCTCGCCAACGAGGTAAAGCGCCTTGACCTGTCTCTGGTAGGCAGCCTCAAACATCTCGGTGAGGGTCAGCCCTGGAGTGGGGGATAACGGGCATCCCCAGCCAGCCTCAAATTTCTTCTGGATATCGGGGTTGGCGACAGCCTGGTAGCCGGGATAGACATTGGGCAGGGCACCCAGGTCGCAGGCACCCTGAACATTATTCTGACCCCGTAGCGGGTTAACCCCGGTTGACGGCTTGCCCATATTTCCGGTGAGCATCGCCAGGTTGGCGGTAGCGATTACATTATCAGTGCCGTGGGAGTGCTGGGTAATACCCATGGCGTAGAGGATAGTGGCTGGGCAGTTGGTAGCATATACCCTGGCGGCTTCAACTACTTTATCCTTGGGTATACCGGTAATTTGCTCCACAGAATCAAGGTCAAAGCTCCCCAGTGACTCCTTGAAGGCATCGAAGTTTTCACAGCGTTCCTCAATAAAGGCCTGGTCAAGCAGTCCCTCATCGACTATAACCCTCATCATCCCCATAAGCAGGGCGACATCGGTGCCGGGACGCTGTTGCAGGTGCAGGTCGGCAAAGCGGCAGAGGTCAATCTCACGGGGGTTGGCTACAATAAGCTTTGCCCCCTTATTCACTGCTTTCTTTATCTCCAGCCCGATTACGGGGTGAGCTGATGTGGTATTGGTGCCGATAGCCAGAATACAGGCAGCATCACGAATCTCATTAATGGAGTTGGTCATTGCCCCGCTGCCAAAGCTCTGAACCAGGCCCACTACAGTGGGGGCATGACAGAGACGGGCGCAGTGGTCAACATTGTTGGTGGTCAATACTGCCCGGGCAAACTTCTGGATAACATAGTTTTCCTCGTTGGTGCACTTGGCTGACGAGATTACAGCTACCTGGTCCTTGTAATTGCCAAGTTTGCTGGCAACCAGGTCCAGGGCCTCATCCCAGGTTGCCTCGGTAAACTTCCCATCTCTCTTAATCAGTGGCACTGTCAGTCGGTCGGGATGGTGAACGAACTCGGGGATACCGAAGCGACCTTTAACGCAAAGGCTACCCTTATTGACGGTGCCTTCCCTCTTGCCACGAACATTTATTACCTGGCTATCGCGAACGCCCAGATAAATCTGGCAGCCAACGCCGCAATAAGGACAGGTAGTTTGCACTTCCTGTGTTGGTTGCCTGGCACCTTTAGGGATTAGGGCGCCAACCGGGCAGTGGACAACGCACTCCCCACAGGAGACGCAATTTGAATCTATTATAGGACCATCGCCAAAGGTTGCCACCTTGCTTGAGTAACCGCGGAAGGTCAGGGCAATAGCCCCTACCCCAAGAATCTCATCACATACACGCACGCACTTACCACAAAGAATGCAATAATTGAGGTCGCGGTCGAAGAAGGGGTTACTGGTATCAGCAGGCAGTACCCTGGTGGTCTTGCCGAAGGGCTGATGGGTAATGCCGAGGTAGGCAGCGACCTTCTGTAGTTCGCACCGCTGATTTTGGGGGCAGGTGAGGCAATCACTGGGGTGGTCGGCAATGAGCAATTTAACAGCGGTGCAGCGCACTTGGTTGGCGGCTGGGGTCTCGGTGTGGACTACCATCCCATCAGTAGCCGGGGTAGTGCAGGCGGTAGGCAGACCGCGCATTCGCTCGATTTCCACGACACAAAGGCGGCAAGCCCCATACGGTTTCAGGTCAGGGTCGGAGCAGAGGGTGGGGATATAAATACCCGCCGCCTCGGCAGCCTCAAGCACCGTCATCCCCTTTGTTGACTCAACCTCTTGATCATTAATAGTTAAAGTAATCTTTTCCATCGTGTACCTCATGATAAATTCTCGGAGGATTCGTTTGAAGCCCCTTTATTTCTTTTTGGTGCTGTAACTGGAACTGGTTCACTGGGGACGGCTACTTCCTCACCAGAGACCTTCGCCACAGCGCTGAACTTGGTCGGGCAGACATCATGGCAAACGCCGCACTTGATGCACTTGCTCTGGTCGATAATGTGTACCATCCTCTTGCCACCGGATATAGCCTCAGATGAACAGTTCTTGAGACATATACCGCACCCCTGGCACTTATCGGGAAGGATGTAATAAGAAATTAGCTCCGTGCAGTTTAGGGCCGGGCATCGTTTCTCATTTATATGAGCCTCGTACTCATCTCGGAAGTAGCGGATAGTAGTGAGGACTGGATTAGGTGCTGTCCCACCTAGGGCACAGAGTGAACCGGCTTTAATTGATTGGCTCAACTCTATAAGCAGGTCGATGTCTTCAGCTTTGCCGTTACCATTAC
>DAOVUZ010000026.1 GCA_030632305.1 Dehalococcoidales bacterium
GTCCAAATCTGGAGAAGGAAATAGCGGCTGAAGTAGCTGCCGTAGCCAGAGCGTTAAATAATCCAATCGCCCTAGCCTATGAGGGAATGCAACTTAACCTGTAAGAATAACTTGCCCCCTTTTAGCCGGCTATGATGGAAATGAAATTCTTTGCTGATAACAATGTAGGCAGGCTAGCTAAGTGGCTGAGGATGATGGGCTATGATACCCGGTTCTTCAGCAGCGGTGATGATTCCAGTATGATAGCTATTGCTCTAGCCGAAGATAGAGTGATACTAACCAGAGATACCCAGATTATGAGGAGACGGGTAGTAACCAGTGGGCAGCTCAAAGCTATCCTTATCCAGGGTGATGAACCTGAACAACAAATGCGTCAGGTGATAGATAACCTGAACCTGGATTGCCAGTTCAAACCGTTTACTATTTGTTTGGAGTGCAACCAGCCGCTGGTGCCGAGGACTAGGGAGCAGGTGAAAGACCTGGTGCCGCCCTATGTTTTCCAGACACAGGTTCAGTATGTGGAGTGCCCCACCTGCCACCGCATCTACTGGAGAGGAACGCACTGGCAGGCAATGGCCGGGAAACTAAATAAATTTATGAAAGGTTGACCATAGCCGAGGATATTGTTACACTTTAAATTAGCCTTTACCCTTTAGAGAGGTAGGTGACAATGAAAATTTTAACTACCAGTCAGATGTATCAGGTAGAGCAGGACTGCGCCAAGATTGGCTTGTCTGCGGATGTGCTTATGGAGAATGCGGGGAAAGCAGTGGCTGAAGAGGTAAGACAAATCCTGGGTGCTATTGACCAGCAATGTATCCTGATCCTGATCGGACCGGGTAATAATGGTGGCGATGGACTGGTCGCTGCTCGGTATCTTGGTGACTGGGGAGCCAAGGTCAGCCTTTACCTTTCTAGCCAGAGACTACCGAATGACCCGAACCTGGCGCTGGTTCTCGAACGAGGCATAAGCTGTATTAAAGCGGCTCAGGATGAAAGCCTGGACAGGCTTGGTGAACTGCTGTCATCAGCCGACGCTGCTGTTGATGCTTTATTTGGCACTGGCAAAATTCGCCCCATTCGCGGCACCCCCCAGCAAATATTAAACAGGGTTAGTCAAGCCAAAAAGGAGCGGTCAGGGCTTCACCTCATTGCTCTGGATTTACCATCAGGGTTAAACGCTGATAGTGGTGATGTTGACCCTGCCTGCCTTTGTGTTGATGATACAATCACCCTTGGATTTCCCAAGACAGGCTTATTCAACCCTCCTGGGGTAGAAAGAGTGGGCAAAGTCACTGTAGCTGATATTGGTATCCCCGCTCACCTGGCTGAAGGGGTAGCTACCGAGTTTATGACCAGTGACTGGGCTAAATCGGTTCTGCCCCGGCGTCCACTTGGAGCTAATAAAGGGAGCTTTGGTAAAGTTCTTGTTGTTGCTGGCTCAATCAACTACATTGGTGCTGCCTACTTGGCCTGTAGCGGTGCCATGCGGGTTGGGGCAGGATTGGTAACCCTGGCAACGGCTAACAGTCTCCAGCCAGTTCTGGCATCAAAGCTAACTGAGGTAACCTATCTTCCCCTACCCGAGTTCTCTCCTGGCATTATCTCCTCCGAAGCAGTCAGGCTCATACACCAACAGCTCGGTCAATACAATGTCCTGCTTCTAGGCTGTGGACTGGGACAGAGCCAATCAGCCATAAAGCTTATCAAGTCGACACTTCTCAGCGGGAAGGTATCACTACCAGCATTAGTCCTTGATGCTGATGGTCTTAACATTATGGCTAAAATTCCGAAGTGGTGGCAACAGCTAACTAAGGATGCTATACTTACCCCACACCCTGGCGAAATGGCAAGGCTGGCTGGGGTATCTGTAGATGAAGTCCAGTCAAACAGAATAGCTATGGCTGAGAAGGTAGCTCTGGACTGGCGCAAAATAGTTGTCCTCAAGGGAGCCAACACTGTGGTTGCCACGCCAGAGGGTCAATCCATGATTAGCCCTGTAGCTAATCCTGGGCTGGCATCAGCCGGAACCGGTGATGTCCTTAGCGGGGCTATAGCGGGGCTGGTGGCGCAAGGTCTATCCCTTTTTGATGCTGCTGCCCTGGGTGTATATCTCCATGGTGAAGCTGGAGAGATGGTTAAGGCTAGGCTGGGCGACACTGGCATGATTGCCACCGACCTTTTGCCAGCACTGCCTTTAGTTATTAAGCAGCTAAGAGAAACCTAACCTCTTCCCTCATGCAAGGAAGTTATTCCTATATTGGAGAGGGGGATACAGGGGGTGAGGTTGATAAACATTAAAAAATATTTTGAGATAGAATATAAATAGGAATACCATGCTATTAGCCGTTGATATTGGAAATACCGATACCACCCTGGGGGTTTTTGAAGGCGAGGAGCTTCGTGCTACCTGGCATATGGCTACTGGTATTCACCGTATGGCAGATGAATATGCTGCCTTACTGCTTAACCTGCTGCACCACCAGGGGCTGGACATATCTGAGATTAAAGAGATAGCCCTGTGCAGTGTCGTCCCGCCACTGATAGCCACCTTTGACGAGCTATGTCAGCGGTATTTTAACCTCTCGCCACTGGTGGTAGGGGCTGGGGTTAAGACCGGTGTCCGCATCCGCATGGATAATCCCAGAGAGGTTGGGGCTGACCGCATTGCCAATGCTGCCGCTGCCCATCATCTCTACGGTGGTCCGATAATCATTGCCGACCTGGGGACAGCCACTACCTTTGATACTGTATCTAAAGAGGGCGACTATCTGGGAGGGGCTATTGCCCCCGGTATAGGCACTGCCGCCGAGGCTCTGTTTACGCAGGCGGCAATGTTGCCCCGGGTGGAGTTAACCCATCCTAAACGGGCTATTGGCACCAGCACTATTACTGCTATGCAGTCAGGGATTGTCTTTGGCTATGTAGGACTTATTGAAGGGATAGTGGCTCGTATTCAACAGGAATTGGGGGAAAGGGCTAAGGTGGTGGCTACCGGAGGCTTTGCCGAACTCATAGCCAGGGAAACAGCGGTAATTGATGTGGTAAATCCCGATTTAACACTGATTGGATTAAGACTCATCTACCTGTTGAACAAAGCCTAGCCGGAAAGAGTTTTTTAATTAGGGGGGTAGATTGAAGGGGCGAAGCCCCTTCACAAATAATCCCTCCCCTAAGGAGCAAGGATGTTAGCCAACAAAACTATAGTATTGGGCATAACCGGTAGTATAGCTGCTTATAAGGCAGCCGACATCGCCAGTAAATTAACCCGGGCTGGAGCCAGCGTTGAGGTGGTTATGACCGACTCGGCTACCAGGTTCGTAGCCCCGCTGACCCTGCGCAGCATCACCGGCCGACCGGTAGTAACCGACATGTTCGAATTAGCCTCTGAGTTCAGCATTGAGCACATAGCCCTGGCTGAGGTGGCTGATGTGGTTGTCATTGCCCCGGCTACAGCTAATATTATCGCCAAACTGTCAACCGGTATTGCTGATGATATGCTTGCTTGCACCGTGCTGGCGACTAAAGCGCCGATTATCCTGGCGCCAGCTATGAATGTTAATATGTTTGAGAACCCTATCACCCAGGAAAACCTGTCCAAGCTAAAAGCCAGAGGCTTTACCATTGTTGACCCTGCTTGCGGTCGCCTGGCTTCAGGCAAAATAGGTCTCGGTCGTCTGGCTGAGGTTGACGAAATCATCGCCACTATAAACCAGGTATTGGGCAGGAGTGGTGACATTGCCGGTAAACGAATCGTGGTTACCGCTGGTGGTACTCAGGAACCTATCGACCCTGTCCGCCATATCGGCAATCGCTCCTCGGGCAAGATGGGCTATGCCGTGGCTGAAGCCGCCAGGGATAGAGGAGCCGTAGTATTACTGATTACTGCCCCCACCTCCCTGCCCCAGCCAGCAGGCATTGAGGTTGTCCGGGTTAGAACTGCTGCCGGGATGAAAGAAGCGGTGGCTGAGGCAGTAGCTCAGGCCGATGTTCTGATTATGGCGGCGGCGGTAGCCGACTACCAGCCCCAGAGCGTAGCCGAAGCCAAGATTAAAAAAGACAGTCCCAGCCTGACCCTGGAGCTAATCAGGACGCCGGATATTCTAGCCGAAGTGAAGGGTAATTTTATCAGGGTCGGTTTTGCCGCTGAAAGCGAGGACATAGTCGCCAATGCCAAACAAAAGCTGGAAAAGAAGCAGCTTGACATAATAGTGGCTAACGATATAACCGATGCTGATAGCGGCTTCGGCGCCGATACCAACAAAGTAATTTTGATTAGTCGAGATGGCAAGGTAGAAACCCTGCCCCTGCTGAGCAAAAGAGAAGTAGCCGATAAGATACTGGATAGGGTGGTGGGGCTTTTAGCGAAGAAAGCCTAGGGGGTAGGAAGATACGAAGCTGGCGACCACTCAGCGAGCAAATGGTCCGCTATTGCTTGGTAGCAACTCCAAAGCTCTCTCGATGGACCATCACGCGTCTCGACTGTTATTATCCAACACCTGTGTATCCTATAAGTACGGATTGTCACATCGGCACTCCTCATTATCGGCCCCTTTATTGAAATGTCGCTATTCAGACGACCTACAATCCCCAGGCCATAGTCCCTACCCTCCCACTGCAAATCGATGACTTTGCCCAAAAATGGGAGGCTCCTTTTGCTGACTGAATGGATTTCGAGTGGTTTGAGTGGTTTGATTCGCCGACGTGGGATATTTTGGCCTAGCCTGGGGTCAGGCACTCCATAATCGGTGTAGTATAATTGACCGCTAACTGGGTCTACAGCGCCGCCTATTCTGCCCACGTTGACCCACCGGATGGGTCCCTCACGTATATCAATAATTCCAAAAGACTCTTTCCCGCCGATCTTCTCCTCGTCCCGGTTGCGTTCAGCCATTTGAGCATCTATGCCTAGGCTACGCAGGCGAGCACAGATTTCATCCTTCTTGTTATTACTCATTATTACTCAAAGTCTCCCGTATCTTATCAAAGAAACCCATGGCGCATTACCTCGTAGAAGTTTGTGCATGAATGGTGCCGTTGATACATTTCCCACACCCTGAGCTAATACTACACTTCTGCTACTCTAAGGTTATTGTACATGTTGGAGCTTGAGTGTAGTGCTCAGTGAGCGGGTTGTCAATATCCCTAAATGAGAGATGAGCGTGGGCGTGCGGAATGTAGTCGCAATTCCAGGAAGGGAAGTAGTATTAACAAAGGCCTAGCGCTTGATATGAGCACTTTTCATAAGGGCAAGGCTGTTGCGGGTAGGAGTAATAATCCACTATAATGTTTTGACAGTTTGTGGAGAATCAGGTTTTAAAGGAATACAATATAGGTTGTTAGATAGCCCATCCCTTTGTAGCTTCTAGGGGAAATGAGATGAGAGAGGGCGAAGCCCCCTCTCCCAAACCCCTCCCCTTCTCCAAGAGAGGTTGTTAAGTAATTTCTAGAAAGGCAAGTATGACACAAACACCAAGTATTCAAGATGAAATGCCCAAAGCCTATGAGCCGGGGAAGGTTGAGGCTAAGTGGTATCAGTTCTGGCGGGAGAAGGGCTATTTCAAGCCCAGGATAGACCGGGGGAAAAAGCCCTTTGTTATCATTATGCCGCCGCCCAATGTCACCGGTGAGCTTCATGTCGGGCATGCCTTAACCGCTACTCTGGAGGATATTATGACCCGCTGGCACCGGATGAAGGGTGAGCCTACTCTGTGGCTCCCTGGGGTTGACCATGCTGGTATCGCCACTCAGGTGGTGGTGGAGCAGATGCTGGCTAAGGAAGGATTGGACCGGCATAAACTGGGCAAGGAAAAAACCCAGGAGAGAATCAGGCAATGGGCGGAGAGCAGGCGTGAGATTATTGCCCGCCAGCACCAGAGGCTGGGTGCTTCCTGTGACTGGAGCCGGGAGCGTTTTACTCTGGATGAAGGCCCGAGTCGGGCGGTGCGCACTGCTTTCGTCCGTCTGTATAATAAAGGGTTAATCTATCGGGGGGAGCGGATTATCAACTGGTGTCCCCGCTGTGCTACTGCCCTGTCTGACCTTGAGGTAGACCACAAGGATATAGAGGGACATCTATACTATGTCCGCTACCCTCTGGCTGAAAGCAACAAAGAATTTATCACCGTAGCTACCACTCGACCTGAGACTATACTTGGTGATACTGCTGTCGCTGTCAACCCCGGGGATAAGCGGTTCAAGGCTATACTCGGTAAAAAGGCTATCCTGCCCGCAGTGAACCGGGTGATACCCATTGTAGCTGATGAGGCGGTTGATCTTGCCTTTGGCACCGGGGCGGTTAAAATCACTCCGGCTCATGACCCGGTGGACTTTGAGGTGGCTCAGCGTCAGGGACTGCCTCTGGTGAATATACTGAACCCCGATGCCACCATGAACGAGAATGCCGGACCCTATGCCGGGCTAGACCGATTCTCCTGCCGTAAGGCGATACTATCCGACCTGGAAAAAGATGGGCTTCTGGTAAAGGTTGAGCCCCATACCCATTCCGTGGGACACTGCCAGCGCTGCCAGACGGTTATTGAGCCGCTCGCCAGTAAACAATGGTTCATCAATACCCAACCGTTAGCTCAACCCGCCATTAAAGCCGTCGTCGATGGGCGTATTACTATCATACCTCCTCGATTTACCAAGGTTTATCTCAACTGGATGGAGAACATTCGTGACTGGTGCATCAGTCGTCAGCTATGGTGGGGACACCGAATCCCGGTATGGTATTGCCACGACTGTGGCGAGCTAACGGTAACCGTTGACGAGGCTGAATCTTGTTGCCACTGTGGCTCAGCCAGCATCAGCCAGGACCCTGATGTTCTGGATACCTGGTTCAGCTCGGCGCTGTGGACTCACTCTACCCTGGGCTGGCCTGATGATACCGAAGACCTGCGTTATTTCTACCCGACCACGGTAATGGAAACCGGCTACGATATCATCTTCTTCTGGATAGCCAGAATGATTATGATGGGGCTGGAGGATACCGGTGATATTCCCTTCCACACCGTTTACCTTCACGGTCTGATACGGGATGAGAAGGGAGAGAAGATGAGCAAGATTAGGGGTAATGTGCTTAATCCTATTGACACGCTGGAGAAATATGGCACCGATGCTTTGCGCTTTGCTCTATCCACCGGGACCTCGCCGGGAAATGACATCAAGCTAGCCCCGTCACGGCTTGAAGCCGGGCGCAACTTTACCAACAAGCTGTGGAATGCTACCCGGTTCGTGGTCAGGTGTATTGAATCGGAAGGCATTGAACTGAAAATACAGCAGACCCTTCTCCCGGTAGAAGACCGCTGGATTCTGAGCCGTCTTAGTCGCACCGTATCTAGTGTAAACGGTCTAATGGAAGACTTTCAGTTTGGAGAGGCACAAAGGCAAATCCATGATTTCCTGTGGGGTGAATTCTGCGACTGGTATATTGAAATAGCCAAGATTCGCCTCCGTTCCGGGGCTAAGGAGGTGCCATCACCAGTCCCGGTTCTGGTTTATGTTCTGGAAACATCCCTCCGTCTCCTGCACCCCTATATGCCTTTTGTCACTGAAGAGCTGTGGCAAAACCTGAAAGGTCGCCTGCCTTCAGATTGGCAGGTAGCTGAGTCTATAATGATAGCTGCCTATCCTGAGACTGATGGTGCGGCTATTGACCCTGAGGCAGAACGGGTTATGGAATCGCTAGTAGAAATAATGCGCTCTATCCGCAATGCCCGGGCTCAGTATAAGGTGGAGAGCACTAGGTGGGTTGAGGTGCAAATCTATGGTGGTGAGCTTACACCGGCTATCGTTCCCTATTCTCAAGCTATTCAGGCCCTGGCTAGGGCAAAACCGATTACCTTTCTGGACAAGAGACAGGAAAGTTCGCCAACTGAGAATGTCTTGGTACTGGTGCTCAAAGAGACCGAGGTGATTATACCAATGGAAAGCATGGTTGACCTGGAAGCTGAGAGGAAACGGTTACAGAGGGAGATAGAGCAAAGCCAGACCGGAGTGGCTCAACTTGAAGCCAGACTGAAGGACCAGGCATTTCTGACCAGGGCACCGGCGGCGGTGGTGGACAAAGAACGCCAGAAGCTGGCTGCAATTAAAGATAAGCTGGAGAGGCTAAGGTCAGCCTGAAGGCTGAATACCCGCTATCCGTGTTTTCTTACTGGCTCTATACATTAAACAGGAAGGTGATTACATTGCCATCCTTGACGGTGTAGTTCTTGCCTTCCAGTTGGAGAAGCCCTTTCTTGCGACCTTCGGATAAGCTACCACACTTCAACAGGTCATCATAGGTTA
>DAOVUZ010000107.1 GCA_030632305.1 Dehalococcoidales bacterium
AGGTGACGCGATAGGAATGAATTATAATGCAATCGCTCTTTTTGGTATGGAGGTTTTAAGATGAAAGACTGGCGAATTGTAGCTGTTTTACTGGTCGGCTTGATGCTGGTCAGCCTTAGTGCCTGCGGTGGCAACGCAGACGAAAATCAATATCAGCTGGTTGAGGTGGTGCGGGGTGATTTGATGGTTACTGTCAGCGGCAGTGGTAATATAGAGGTTTCTAATGAAGCGTACTTAGCTTTTGGCGTTGGCGGTACGGTGGGTGAATTATACGTTGAGGAAGGTGATGAGGTAATCCAGGGGCAGGCGCTGGCCAGCCTTGATACTATCTCACTGGAACTAGCATTGAAAACAGCCGAGATTGACCTGGAGATAGCTGCGAGTGCCTTTAGAGAAATAACCTATCCCTATACCTATCACACCCTGGTCCTTGATATTCCCGCCTCCACAGCAGATATTAGCGATGCCCAGTGGCAATTAACCAAAGCTCAGGAGGTATTGGAGATAGGACTGAGTTATGACCAGTACTGGGAAGTATGGAATCAACTGAGGGATGCTCAGCAGAATTTGGTAGAAGCCAAAGCGAATATAGCTCGAGGGTATGGAGCCGATTTATTTGGCACCGGAATACTCCGACTTGCCGACTATTGGACACTAAGAGCAGCGCAACTGGGAATGGAAAAATACCAGATTGCTTTAGACGAAGCTAATAATAATCTGGAAGAGGCGGTGATATTTGCCCCATTTGATGGAGTGGTAGCCAGTGTTGATGTGAAAGTGGGGGATGTTGTCCCTCCCCCAACCCTGACCCTGACAAATGTAATTCATCTGATTGACCTTACCACTATGGAACTGACTGCTGAAGTGGATGAGATAGACATAGCTTTGGTGAAACCGGGGCAAGAGGCTATTATTGAGGTAGATGCACTGTCGGCACTCAAGCTTGATGCCGAGGTAGTTTCTATTTCTCTGCTGCCGGAGGTAGAAGAGGGGGTAGTATTGTATGAGGTAGGGATTGGTTTTGATGTGCCGGAAGTGAATGAGATTAAGGTTGGTATGAGTGCTACCGCCGACATTATAATCCATGGAGGGAGCGGTATTTTGCTGGTGCCCAACCGGGCTATTGAGCAAGATAGCGAGGGCAATCCAGTGGTTAAGGTTATGGTTAATGAAGAAATTGAGGAAAGACCTGTGGTTACGGGGATAAGCGATGGCTATCAGACGGAGATTGTGGATGGGCTTAGTGAGGGAGAGATAGTGGTGGTAGAATGATAAACCAGGTCATAGCCATTCCCATAATCTTTCTGGCTTTAACGGGTTGGAGACATGATTGAACTGGAAAACATTGTCAAGGTTTACCGCATGGGCAAGGTAGAGGTTCCTGCCCTCAGGGGGATAAGCCTCTCCATCAAAGAGGGGGAGATGCTTGCCATCATCGGTGCTTCAGGTTCAGGCAAGTCTACCCTGATGCATATCATTGGCTGTCTGGATAAGCCTACTTTGGGTAGCTACACCTTTGAAGGGGCTGATGTCAGCCAGCTTAATGATGATAAGTTGGCCGAGATGAGGAATAAAAAGTTTGGTTTCGTCTTTCAGGAATACAACCTCTTATCCCGTGCCAGTGCCTTAGCCAATGTTGAGCTGCCCCTCATTTACAGTGGTAGCCGTAACAATCGCCAGCGAGCTATGGAAGCACTGGAGCGGGTGGGACTGGAGGGCAGGGCTAACCATAAACCCACTGAACTATCGGGTGGTGAGCAGCAGCGGGTGGCTATTGCCCGGGCGCTGGTGAATAATCCTGCCATAATTCTCGCCGATGAGCCTACTGGTAACTTGGACAGTGCTGCCACTGCTGAGATTATTTCCGTCTTTCGCGACCTTAACCAGGAAGGTATCACGGTAGTCATCGTTACCCATGAGATGGATGTTGCCCAACAAACTAAGCGCATCATCCGGCTTTATGACGGGAAGGTCGTCAGTGATGAGAGGGTTACCCGGATAACTCCTCCCTAATTCTGGGTATTGAGGAGATTATGAAGTTTATCGAGTTCTTTGGTATTGCCATAAAATCACTATTGGCTAATAAGCTACGCTCGGCTCTGACCATGCTGGGTATGATAATCGGGGTTGGTGCCGTTATCGTTTTGATGTCCTTGGGGACAGGTCTCCAGAATATGATTACCTCCACCTTTGAAGAGCTGGGTACCAACCTGCTCATGGTGAACCCGTCTAATCCCGATGCGCCAGGAATAATGGGGGCGATGTATGGCGTTTCCACCGCCAATCTTACTATGGATGACGCTGAGGCTATAGGCCGCATCCGCTCGGTGACAGGCGTAGTCCCGGCCAATGAAAACTTTGTTAAGCTAATAGCTGGTAATGAAGAGACAGCTGCCGTGATACACGGTAGCAACTCTGACTACCAGCGGGTATATGGTTTTGAGATAGCGTCGGGGCAATTTATTTCTGAGGTTAATCTAGCTAGGAGGGATATGGTGGTGGTAGTGGGGAGTAATGTGGCTGAAGACCTGTTTGGCAGCGATGACCCCGTCGGGCAGCGGGTTAAAATAAAGGATAAGCGGTTTACCGTCATCGGTGTCATGGCGCCCCGGGGTATATCAATGTTCGGATTCAGTTGGGATGAGCTGGTGGTAACGCCCATAACCACCTATCAGGCCCGGCTGTTCTCTCAGAAGACGCCCGGCGGAGACGATGCCGTTCAGCAAATCGCCGTCCAGGTAGCCAGCACCGATGTTATGGATGAGGTGACGGAAGAGATTGAAACTCTACTAAGGAAGCGCCACCGCATCGATGCCGATGAGGATGACGATTTCGCCGTTATGAGCCTGGAGCAGATGCTGGGCACATTTGAGACCATAATCATTGCCCTAACCGTATTCCTGGGACTGATTGGTGGCATCTCCCTGCTGGTAGGTGGCATAGGTATTATGAACATTATGCTGGTTTCGGTAACCGAGCGCACCCGGGAGATAGGACTGCGTAAGGCAATAGGTGCCAAGCGCAGGGATATCATAATGCAATTTCTGTTGGAAGCCGCCACGCTGAGTTTGGTTGGAG
>DAOVUZ010000058.1 GCA_030632305.1 Dehalococcoidales bacterium
GAAGCCTAGCCTGCCGAGACTAACACCAAATGAACTTCGTATCCATAAACTTGACTTGTAAGCTGGATATGTTAGTCTAATAATAATTATTAAAGGAGAGGTTATCAAGATGGAATGCCAATACTGCCACCAGGATATAGCAGACAAAGCCTATCAAACCCATTTGGGCGTGTGCTCCGAGAGACCCAAGGAAGCTGAGGCTGCCCTGCTCACTGACCAAAATGTCGGTTCTCATTCTGTAGCTCCGATGCTAGAGAATGAAGGTATGGAAGTATTCTACCCTACGTCAGACCCATACTTCCTAGTCTCAGAGAATGTGATTGAGGCGCTTAAGGTAACCGAGGCAATATCACGAAAGCACCCAGCAAACCTGCTGATAACCGGCCGTCCGGGTGGTGGTAAAACTACCCTGGCTATTGAGTTTGCTGCCAGATTCAATAGACCGGCGGTGGTTATTGACTTCGGTGTCCTTCAGGAGCCGCAGCAACTATTCCAGACGACCCGCCTGATTCAGGGCAGCGGTGATAGTATGCTAACTGATGTCAGGGAGTCAGGCTTTGTCAAGGGGCTGGAGACCAAGGATTGTGTTGTTGTGATGGACGAGATTAACCGCCCGGAGAATGAGCGTGTCCTGAATGTCTTAATGCCCCTGCTGGATGGTAGAAGAAATGCCTGGATTGAGGATTTAAGACGCAGGGTTTATGTTGCCGATAATGTTATCTTTGTCGCTACCCTCAATGAAGGCTCTCTCTTTTGTGGTATAACATCAATAGACCTGGCATTGAGAGACAGGTTTAGGGAGGTATTCCTTGACTACCTGCCAGTCGAGTCTGAGGCAAAGGTTTTAGAGGTAAAGACTGGTATCCCAAGGATTATAGCCAGCTCTCTTGCCGAGTTTGCTTGTGCGGTCAGAAACACACCAGTTATTTCTAAAAAAATATCAACAAGACAATTATTATACGCCGCCGAGGCTTACAGCGAAGGGACTCCTCTCTGGGAAGCTGTATCGACGGCAATCGGGAGTTCTAATGACCTGGGCTGGAGGCAACAAGTCCTGGAAATCTTTTCCCTAAATATAAAGGATGAAACCGAATACGAAAAATGGATAAATAAACCTCGGGAATTAAGGTATGTCCAATATTAACCAATCACTTTCGGACCTTTGGAGAGAAAACCGAAGCAGAGACCCGGGGACTGACCTTGCCAGTATCTTAGATGGCAGTCGTATAATGGCTCAGAGCCTGAATCCAGAGGTTGAAGTAACATTTAGTGGTATTGAGGTAGCTGATACAGCTAAAAAACAGATTTATCTGTCACCAAGTATACTGGGGGATAAATACCCTATTCCCGGTGATATAGTTGATTGCCTTCTCGGTCTAACCGTGCACGAAGTAGGACATACCCTGTTCTCTGAGAATAATACAGAATATATTGACGGACTGGCAAAGAAGGCTGGCTATTCTCGTTACAGTTATGGTAATGACTATTTGGACTTTCGGTCTTTAGCGAATGTATTTGAGGATATTTATATAGACTATCTTATGAATGGCTACCCAGCATATAAGGATTATCTCCAAAAAGAGAGGGCTTGGGCTCTGGGTAAATTTAACCCTGATAGTGTAATCAAGCCCCTGCGGGCTAAATGCACCAGAGCCGATATACTTAATGCTCTGATATACCTGAACCTTACCGATGGCAAAATGCCTCAAAACATAAGCCAGGAGAACCTTGAGATTTTGAGCAAGATGGTCACCTATATCAACAAGATGTGCACCAAGGAGATAGGTAAGGATAGTGCTGTCTCTAATGCGTGGGGAATTGTTGAAGAATTGCCAGTAACGCTTTCTGCTGAGGAAAGGGGTTTTGGCAAAATGGAGGATGAGACTGGTGCTGGTGAGCCAGAGGAAGCGGAAGAAACACCAGACCAGGAAGAAGCTGGGGAAGTCGAGCCGGAAATGGATGTAGATTTAGTGTCAAGGATTGATAAGCTGGTTGATGATAAAACTGAATTACCAGACGATTTAGCCGAAGAGGTAAGTGAGGCGATAATAGAGAAAAGACATGACCTATCACAGCTTTTGTCCTATCTGGCTAAAGATAGCCGACGGACTATTATTGCCTATACCCCGCCAGAGGATGCGGAGAGAGCTGCTAAAGCCAGAGCCAAGACAGCCTCCGCGGAAGAGAAGCTAAGGCGGATACTACAGGATTATCGTCTGAAAAGAACAAAAGATTACAGAGGCTTATTGTCAGGTAGAATATCAGCCAGGAGGCTTCACAGGGTTGCCTATGGAGACCGGAGGGTGTTCCAAAGAAGAGACAAACCAGAGCTGGTAGATATGGCAGTTTGCCTCCTGATGGACTTATCAGGCTCGGTTCGTGTGTATAGAGACCTGATTGAGCAGATAACGGTAGCCATTTGTGATGCCTTTAAGAAAGAAAGAATGGAGTTTATCGCCTTAGGTTATTCTGGACGTCATAATATTGTCTTTATCCCACGCCTTTATGATAGAGAGGTGGGGAAAGTTAATCTGGGTTTAGAAAAAGAGTGGGTGATGACACCAAGTTACGAGGGATTGGCGGCAGCAATTGCCCAATTGCTGAGGTTAGCGGGCAGGAAACAAAAGATACTATTCCACTTTACCGATGGCGAGCCAAATAACGGTGGAAGGCAAGCTATAGCAGATTTGATACACGGGGCTAGGATTAAAGGGATAGTAGATATTCACGTATGCCTAACAAGCTCTAGCTTTACCCCAGAAAAGTTTAAGCATCTATACGGCGAAGACACCTTATTTATAAATGAAATTAGCCAGTTGCCTGATACTGTAGATAAAGAAATTAGAAAAAGATTGAAGTTATGATTACATCAGGGGAAGCAGCCTGGTACCAGCCGAACCTAGATATATTTAGCCGCTCTCCAGTTCCTCAGCTACCATACTCACTGCCAGCGGGATTGCCTTAGCCACCTCAGGTGTGCATTTTTCGCTAAAGGTAGTTACATCAACCACTTCAATAGCAAGAATTATTATTTGCTGTGGTAAGACTGCTCCCAATTTCTTGCCCAGCTCAAGAGCAGTAGGCAGATTTATATCATGTGGTGAAGCGGAGTGACGAATGGCACCAAGATTTTCCGCACCCAATCTATATATCTTACCTGACTCCCCACCCTCCGTCTTAATAGCATCGATGATGATGAGCTTATCATAGCCAGTAATTAAATCAAGCAAATTCAAACCAGAGGCACTGCTTTCCACCAATGTCAGGTTGGGTTTATCAAGTCTGGCTCTAAGCTCTTGAACAACACGAAAGCCCACGCTATCATCACTGAGAATCGGGTTTCCTAATCCTAAAACTAGAGTTCTCAACCCAACCTCCGATGAAAAACTGGGCTTTAAAAAAGAACTACTTATGAGATGTACTGGCTAAGCCGGTCTAGTTCCTTACCTTCCTTATCGTAGATAACAATCTCCAGTGGCATCTGACCCGGCAGCGAATGAGTGGCACAGGCTATACATGGGTCATAAGCCCGATATGCCATCTCTACCATATTCAATATCCCTTCAGTTGCTACGTTGCCTGCCTTAATCAGTCCCTGGGCTGCTTTCTTGATTGATATGCACATAGCCGCATTATTATTCCCGGTAGCTACGATAAGATTGACCTTCTTAACCATACCGTTAGCATCAGTCTGATAGTGATGGAACAGTGTCCCCCGTGGGGCTTCCACCACGCCTACTCCTTCGGTAGGGGTAGCCGTGGGCAGAGTGCGGACATTGGGGTCAGTAATCTCCTTATCCTGACATAGCTCCAGCAACCGTTCCGCAGCATATTGGAGTTCAATTAACCTTGCCCAGTGGTTGGCCAGGGTGTGATGGGCTGGCTTACCACCAAGAGTTGAATACATCTTCTCATACTCTGCCTGAGCCAGTGGAGTAGCCATACCATCGGCGACATTAAGTCGAGCCAGCGGTGCTACCCGATATACCCCGCTGTCCATCCCATCTACCAAGCCCCTCCAGCCAATCTTCTTCAGGAAGGGGAACTTGAGATATGTCCAGGGTTCGGTATGCTCGGCAATAATATCCAGATAGTCAGCAGGTTTAAACTTGACCACTTCCTTACCCTCAGGGTCAACTACCCGAATGTCACCGTCATAGAAATTCACTTTATTATTGTCATCAACCATACCCATATAGTAGCTGGTCATATAGTAAACATCACCCAGAATAATGTCTACATATTCTTTATTAGACAAGACCACATCACTAAATAGCTTCAGGGAAAATTTGCTAAACTCCACCATATTCTTAGCCTTGTCTTCAAAATCACTGCGCTCTTCTTCAGTGATTGCCTTACTTACACCTCCAGGCAGGCCACATACCGAGTGAGTGGCTTTACCGCCGATAACTTCCTGAATATGCTGAGCGTCAGCGCGGGTCTTGATTACCTGCAGTCCGATATCAACCCCGACCTTAGCAATCACTCCCAGAATATTACGCTGTGCCGGGTCGGAAGTAGGTCCGAGCACGAAATCAGGAGCCGCTAGAGCGTAGAAGTGAGCAATATGAGAATGGACCATATGAGCACAGTAGTATAGTTCCCTAATCTTCTTGGCAACTTGAGGGGGGTCAACATGAAAGACGGCATCTACTGCCTTGGTTGATGCCAGATGATGAGCCGAAGGGCAGACACCACAGATTCTAGGTGTTATTCGGGGTAATTCTTCAACCGGTCTACCCTCACAGAACTTCTCAAATCCCCGGAGTTCCGGTACACGGAGGTAAGCATTAGCCACATCACCGGCATCATCAAGAAATATATCTATCCTTCCATGTCCCTCTAATCTGGTAAATGGTTCAATAACAATTCTCTTCATGAATCTCCTCCAGGATTACATTCTCTTTCGGTTAAGCATAGAGCTGGACATAGCAAATCTATAGAAGGTTCCTGCCGGATCAACTACCTCTTCCACCATTTGTTTAATCTCAGCTTCGTCCTTAACATCATAGATAGAGGCAAGAGCACTTAGCATCTTAGCCCCCTGGTCTATTACCCCGGGTGGTGGACCAAAGCAACCACGGCAGGGCATATTTACCTTTATACATCTTTGACCGCAGCCACCCCTGGTGGCTGGACCCATGCATATTATCCCCTGCTC